>JBEIMO010000001.1:0-37044 GCA_040378625.1 Verrucomicrobiia bacterium
GCCATATTGGCCGCTGCCTAAAGTCGGTCGAAGGTATCGCCGATGAGATTGTCGTGGTCGATACGGGTTCTGCCGATCGAACAAAATCAATCGCCCTAGAGTGTGGAGCGAAGGTGCTGGATTTCCCGTGGATCGATGATTTCAGTGCAGCTCGCAATCATGCCTTGGAGGCTGCGCGCGGCCGATGGATTCTTGTTTTGGATGCGGACGAGTATCTTCCGGAAGCCAGTGTTCAAGCTATTCAAGAGATCACAAAATCAATCGGCGAAAAGCCGCGAGCATATCATTTGATTAACAAAAGCTCGACGGACAATGGGGTGACTGGGATGTCGGGACATATTGTGCGGCTCTTTCCAAACGATCCGCGTGTGCGCTACGAGTGGCCGGTGCATGAGCAGGTCGTCACGAGTCTCCATCGCGCAGGGATTCCTATTGAGAATACTTCGATAGAAATCATTCACACGGGATACTCCAGCGTGGAAGTTAATGCGGCCAAGCAGGCACGAAACCTTCGCATTCTCGAAACCATTACAGCAGCAGAAAAAGAATCTCATCCAATGGCATGGTTTCTTAAAGGCGGTGCGCTTTTAGATCTGGGTAGGACGGAAGAAGCGCTTTCAGCCTACAATCATTGTGCAGCGATGACCCTGGCGGGCGATTCCGTTCATGAGGGTGCCCTCGTCAGAAAAGCAACATGCCTCACGGAGTTGAAACGACCGGAGGAAATTTGCGCAATAAATCCCCAGACGCCGCAATCAACTTGGCACCCAGAATTGCTTTTCTATCGAGGTCAGGCTGAGTTGGAAGTCGGTCATTCGAGGGACGGCCTGATTTTTTTGCATAGTGTTTTTGAAACGGCATCGCGACCAATGATTCCGGCATATGATCCTGTGCGAATTAGGATTCGCGCGCTGATGGCCATCGCCTCTATTTGGGAAAAAATGGATCCATCCCGTGGCGTTGCATTGCTTCGATTGGCATCAGACGCTTTAAAAACAGGCCGGCAAATTACTCTGGAGGAAGTTCTCGCGATTCAAAGAACATGAGTATCAAGGAATCGAAAGCCTCAATGGCTTCGCTCGACATTTGCACTGGGTCTCCCGCATTCTTTCGCAATGAGCGATCTGGACCGAAAAACGATTTCTGAACTTCGCAAGGAATGCCGGGGCACTTCACTCGCTGCTTGTGTGTGGGGACAGGCCGATGAATTAAATAAAAAAGATTCCTCCAATGGGAAACCCTATTGGGAACTTAAACTCCGTGATGCTGGAGATGTGATGACATTGCGGGCTTGGGCGGATACGGATGCATTTCGTAGTTGCGATGAGCTCGAACGAGGGGAATGCGTAGAAATTGAGGGTGAATTTGCGATCAACGGCGCATTCGGTCTGGATGCCCGTCGCTGGCGGATGCGCGTGCTCACGCCAGAGGAAATGCAATCCCTTTTTGCTGGCGGAGAAAGTGAAATTGCAGCTGTGGAAAAGGACTATGGAGATGTTGTTCAATTGGTCGAAGGAATCCGCGATCCGCGCCTTCTCGCGCTGTGCCGTTTGTTTCTTCAGGAATTTGGAACCCGCTTCCAACGCGCTGCCGCGGCCCGTCAGAACCACCATGCCCATCGTGGCGGGTTGCTGCGTCATACAGGGCAAATGATGCGAACGGCCGATGCGTTATGCTCGGCATATCCCAATTTGAATCGCGGCCTTCTGCTCGCCGGCGTTCTTTTTCATGATTGCGGAAAACTTTGGGAGGTCTGCCCTCCAGAGACGGGATTTGAAATTCCTCGTGAATTACGCGGAGAGCTCCTTGGGCACATCAGCATCGGGATCGAGTTGGTGAATACGCTTTGGCGAAAACTCCCTCTTGAGGAATGGCGCGAAAGCACGCCTGCATCAGAAGATGTCCGCATGCACCTTCTTCACCTCATCGCGGCGCATCATGGAGAATTGCAGTTCGGCTCGCCGGTTGAACCCAAGACGCCGGAAGCTATTGCGCTCAATATGGTCGATAACCTTGATGCGCGACTCGAAATGATCTCCGCCGCCTATGTAAAACAACCGGAAATTGCGCCGGGCATCCATGAGCGTGTCCGCACACTCAACACCTCGCCGGTGAAACCACTGGCCGCTTGGGAATAGAGGTTGGTTCAAACGCTGGCTATTTCTGAAATCGAACGATTAGGCTAAGGCATGTCCGAAACCACTCACGAAACGCTTCGCCAACTTCTCTGCGAACTCGGTATCGCAATACGTGATGCCGTGATTTCGCGTCGTAGTGGATTGAATGCCGCGCATCTTGCGGCAGTCACGGGTCATGCTGGTGGTGATACGATTTATGCGGTCGATAAGTTCAGCGAGGAAGCGATCATCACTTGGTTCACGGCCCGCTGGCCCAAAGAATTTCGGGTTCAGATCGTGATGGAGGGAATCGAGCATCACCTCTGCTTCCCCGAGGGAACGCCGATTGAGGCAACGGATTGGAAGTGCATTATCGATCCGATCGATGGCACGCGTGGGATCATGTATGACAAGCGAAGCGCATGGGCTCTGGCTGCAATTGCTCCACAAAAGGGAGCTGAAACCATGCTCTCTCAGATCGTCGCGGCTGCGATGACGGAAATTCCCACTTCTCGTCAATGGCGCGCGGATCAATTCAGCGCCACAGCTTCAGGAGAAATCCACGGACAGGCTTTTGATGTGCGCGCGGGTTGCGTAGAACCTCTCCTTCCCTCACCCTCTACGGCGACACAGTTTGCCCATGGTTTTTCTTCTCTGGTAAAATTCTTTCCCGAGGGACGAACCTTAACGGCTCAAATCGAGGAGCGTTTGTGGGATGAATTGATCGGCCTCAACAGTTCGCCGTCGCCAACCATTTTTGATGATCAGTATATATCCACCGGCGGGCAGTTCTATGAACTCCTCAGCGGCCGGGATCGGATGATCGGTGACCTTCGGCCACTCATCTTCCGCGCACTCGATATGGAATCCTCGCTCGTCTGCCATCCCTATGATTGCTGCACGGCGCTTTTGCTCAAAAAAGCGGGCATCATTTACGAACATCCGCTTGGTGGATTTCCTGACGCGCCTTTAGACACGGAGAGCGGGGTGGCTTGGGTGGCTTATGCCAACGAAACGCTCGCCGCGTTGGCTCGTCCGAAATTGCAAAAAATCTTGGGGCAATTTCTCGCATGACGCGCGAACGACTCCTCGCCTTGGTTGGCGCTACAATCTTGCGCTCGCTGTTTTTGACGCTTCGACTTCGGTTCGACGATCCGCATGGATTCACGGAAATAACGCATTCTAAACCCTTCATTTTTTGCTTTTGGCATAATCGGATTCTCGGAATCACATTTGCCTTTCATTCCATTTACCCGAAACGCCGCGCTGGCGTGACCGTGCTAACGAGCGCCAGCAAGGATGGGGAAATTCTTGCGCAACTTGTGGGAGCGTTTGGCATGGGGGCTGCCCGTGGATCAAGCTCCCGAAGGGGTTCTCGAGCGCTTCTTGAGCTTGTTCGTCTCGCTCGCACTGGGCGGGATATCGCTATCACTCCCGACGGCCCGAGAGGTCCGCGTTATGCCCTTGGGCCTGGCGTTATCCAACTCGCTGAGTCTGCAGCTGCAAACATTATCCCAATGCATGCTTCGTTTTCTCGGTGCATCCGAATGAAAACATGGGACGGATTCATCATCCCGTTGCCATTTTCCAAAGTGTCAGTCAGGGTAGATAAACCTATCGAGATTCCCTCGGAATTGGATGCTGAGGGATTTGAAGCGGAACGAAAAAAACTGGAGGATATTTTAAAAAATGGTGCGGATTGATGGAAATGCCGTTGCGGCGAAAGTGATGGAAGAAACACGCGCGAGGATCGCATCCTTGGCGCAGCGCGGAATCAAGCCTGGACTCGCCGTTGTGCTTGTTGGGGATGATCCCGCCTCCCGTGCCTATGTGCGCTCAAAAGACCGCAAAGCCGCTGATCTTGGTTTGTATTCGGTCAAAAAAGAACTTCCCGCAAATACAATGAAGGCCGAGCTTCTCGCAATCGTTCAGGAACTGAACAACGACCCTGCCATCCACGGTATTCTCGTGCAGTCGCCGCCTCCTGCGCACATCGACGAGGCCGAGATCGTGAGAGCCATCGATCCCCGCAAAGATGTGGATGGGTTCCATCCCGTCAATGTCGCCAAGTTGGCGATGGAGGATTCGACGGGTTTTGTTCCCTGCACGCCGCTTGGATGTATCCGCTTGTTACTTGAGGCAGGGATTGAAACAGCAGGCCGCCGTGCCGTTGTTGTTGGACGCAGCATGATTGTTGGAAAACCCATGGCTTTGCTGCTCATGCGGCGAGGTCCAGGAGGCGATGCAACGGTGACGGTCGCTCACTCCCGCACTCGTAATCTAGCAGAGGTTACCCGCGAGGCGGATATAGTCATCGCGGCGATTGGACGTCCGCATTTTCTGGGTGCGGAGCACATTCGTGAAGGCGCCGTTGTTATCGATGTCGGTATAAACCGCGTTGAGGATCCTTCAAATCCTAAAGGCTATCGATTGGTCGGTGATGTCGATTATGACGCCGTAGCGGATCGTTGTGCAGCTATCACTCCAGTTCCCGGCGGGGTCGGTCCAATGACGATTGCCATGCTCATGGCAAATTGCGTCACCGCCGCCGAACGTCTCACGGCCTGATTTTAGGAGATGGGTTAAAAATTCTGGGCCCACGCAGGAGGCGGGGTCTCAAATGATTTTCTTGTGCGGTCGCTGGGGTGCGTGAATGCCAATTTCCATGCATGGAGGCAAAGCGGGGGCTCGCCAAGAGTGAGCGTTTGACGTGCGCCAAGTTTTCCGTCCGCAAGGTAAAGTGGATCGCCGCAGATTGGCAGGCCGAGATGCCAGAGGTGCACGCGGATTTGATTGGTGCGACCAGTCAGTGGTCTTGCTTCCAGTAAAGACGTGCCATCGGCATTATATTTAAGAACACGAAATTCCGTGCGAGAAGGCAGGCCGTTTACTGGGTCAATCACGCGTGAGCCAGCCCCCGATGGCTGGTCGCTGATCGCCGCATCGCAATAAAACCGTTCTTCGTGAGGTCGCCCTTGAACACGAACGAGGTAAGTCTTTTCGACTTCGCCGCGTTCAAATTGCGGTTGAAGAAATTTTGCAAAATGCCGAGTTCGTGAAAAAACAACGAGGCCAGTCGTGTTTGCATCGAGTCGGTGAGCCGGTCTTGGTTTTTGCGGATAGCAAGCCGTATGAAGTATCGATTGCAGGGTGTTGCGATTAAACCGTCCGCTAGGATGCAATGGCAGGGGCGCGGGCTTGTTGATGACAATGATCGCCTCGTCGTCGTGGAGAATACGAATTGCGGCATCAACAGCAGGTTCGATGGTTGCAGGTAGCTTGCGTAAATATCGTTCGCCCGCTTGCACGGGTTGCAAAGAGGCAACAGGCCGATGATCTGTAGTCAGAATAAGGCCGGAAGCAAAAAGCTCGTGCCATTCCGAAGATGGCGTATGTGGAAAAATGGCCTCGAGTGTTTCGCCCAGCGTTGTGCCATCCATTTCCAGTGGGATGGTGATAGGGCGAAAATTATCATAGGCAATGCTTCCCGGAAGCGGCGTTGCTGCAGCTTGAATGGCCGCCTCCAGCACGGTGATCCTCTCCTGCATTTGTTCTGCGGGCGTCTTGAAGCAATAAGGGCAGGATTTTCCAGCGACATAACGGGGGTCTTTTTGATCATCACCCGTCAGCGGAGCCAGACAATGGAAGCATTGGGAGGAATCCGTTTCATGGAGTGCTGGGTCAACGCCGACACGCTGATCGAAAACAAAACATTCGCCGTCATAGTGCGATCCGCCGCATTCCTCGAAGTATTTCAGGATTCCGCCATCGAGCTGATAGATGTTTCGGTAGCCTTGGCTCTCCATGTAGGGCCCTGCCTTCTCGCAGCGAATCCCTCCGGTGCAGAACATAACCACCGGCTCGTCTTTCAGGGTTTCTGGCAAATTCTCAACCGCTTTGGGAAAATCGCGAAAATGGTCGATGCCGGCGGGGAGTGCTCCGCGAAATGTGCCGAGCTTGATTTCATAATCGTTGCGCGTATCGAGCAGTGTGATCTTGCGTCCCTCGTCGAGCCATTGTTTCAGCGTTGTGGCTGGCAGTTTCGGCGATGTGCGGCGCGCAGGGTTGATGCCCTCAACGCCAAAGGCGATGATCTCTTTTTTAATCCGAACCAACATTCGTGAGAATGGTTGGTGGGCGCTTTCGCTGAATTTTGGTGTCAAAGCACTCAAGCCGGGAATGCTGCGCAATTCAGCGACAAGGACATCGATGCCCTCTCGGTCGCCCGCAACGAAGAGGTTAATTCCCTCGGTGCTGAGCAGGATCGTTCCCTTAAGTGTCTGAGCCTTGCAGAGGGCGATCAATCGTAGGCGGAGTTCCTTGAGATCGGATAATTCCGCAAACAGATAAGCGGCGATATTGACGATTTTTTTCGGAGCAATCGCTGTCACGGGATGAATCTTACACTCCGCCGTAACGGCGTGAGCGGGATTTGTAATCCTCCACGGCAGCGAGCAGATCTTCCTTTTGAAAATCAGGCCAATACTTTTTCGTTACATGGATTTCCGTGTAGCTCAGTTGCCAGAGAAGGAAATTGGAAATTCGCATCTCGCCGGAGGTGCGGATGAGTAAATCAGGGTCGGGGATTCCTGCCGTGTTGAGGCGGGTGTCAAAAAGCTCAGGAGTAATATCCTCTTCGCGCAATGTTCCTGCAGCCACCTCGTGCGAAACGGATTTTACGGCATCAATAATCTCCGTGCGGCCGCTGTAGTTGATCGCCAAAACAAGATGCAGCCGCGTGTTGGAAGCCGTGGCCGTCATGACTTCATCCAACTTTCTTTGGCAGATGGAAGGAAGTTCGGCGCGGCGTCCGATATGGTGCAGACGGATCCCTTCGCGGACCATTTCGTCTCGCTTTTGGTTCAGGAATTTTTCCAGCAGGAGCATTAGACCGTTCACCTCGATCGCCGGGCGTTTCCAATTTTCCGAGGAAAATGCGTAGAGGGTGAGATATTCGATCCCCGAGTCGAGGCAGGCTTGAACGCAGCGCTCGATGGCCTTTGAGCCGGCCTCATGACCGGCAAGGCGCGGCAACCCGCGTTGCTGAGCCCAGCGTCCATTGCCGTCCATAATGACGGCTATGTGCCTCGGAATTTCGCTCACAATCAGAGTTTGATTGTCTGGGCACGGGCAGGCCCGATGCTAACGATCGAAAGTTTGGCTCCCGTGAGTTCGGCGATTTTCTTGACGTAGTTGCGGGCTTTGACCGGCAGATCGGAAAACTTGCGCGCTTTTTCCGTTCCTTTGAGCCAACCGGGCATTTCAATATAAACCGGCTCGCAGCGCAGAAGGTCAGCCGAATCGGTCGGTGGATAGTCGATGACCTTGCCATCCAGTCGATAGGCCACGCAGACGCGGATCGACTCCACGCCATCGAGTCCATCGACATTGGTTATGGCAATTTGGTCGATGCCATTGACCATTGCAGAATAGCGAGTGGCCACCGCATCAAACCATCCGCAGCGGCGTGGACGGCCCGTCGTGGCTCCAAATTCGCGACCCATTTCGTGCAGTGTGTCGGTGAGTCCGGCGTCCTCTGTCGTGAATGGCCCTTCACCCACGCGTGTTGTGTAGGCCTTCATAACGCCCATCACGCTGTCAATGTGGTGTGGAGGCACTCCGCTGCCCGTGCATGCGCCGCCGGCTGTTGTGTTCGAGCTGGTGACATACGGATAGGTGCCGTGGTCGATATCGAGGAAAGTTCCCTGGGCACCCTCGAAAAGCATGCTGGTTTTCACCTGAAGGGCCTTGTGCAGAAAAATAACAGTGTTCGTGATAAAAGGCTTCAGAACTTCTGCGGCAGCCAAGTAGTCCTCGAGGATTTTTTTTCCGTTGAGAGGAGCTGCGCCCAGATTTTTAAGGACTACATTATTTTCTTTGATGCGTTGAGCGAGCTTCTCTTTGAAAACATCTGGACGCAAAAGATCGCCCATGCGAAGTCCCGTGCGTGAGGCTTTGTCGGCGTAGGCCGGGCCGATGCCGCGTTTGGTGGTGCCGATTTTATTGCGGCCTTTTTGGGCTTCCTTCTGCTCATCCAGTGCGCGGTGATAAGGCAGAACGATATGCGCGGCGTCGCTGATAAGCAGATTTTTAGTGATCTTAACACCCCGAGCACGCAGGCCTTCGATTTCACCCACAAGAGAGACGGGATCAATGACAACGCCATTTCCGATGACGCATGTTTTCGAACGGCGCAGGATGCCCGAGGGAATGAGATGGAGAACATATTTGTCACCGCCAATGACGATCGTATGACCGGCATTGTTGCCTCCTTGGCTGCGGACGACGATGTCCGCCTCATCCGTTAGAAAGTCGATTATTTTTCCTTTTCCTTCGTCACCCCACTGGGCACCGACAAGTATTGTATTTGGCATAAAAATGGAATGAGTAGCTTTGAGTTTGAGATGGTGACTGACAAGTGAAAACGCCTGTTTGCGTTTAATTCATCAGGGTTTTTTCAAAAATGGCCCATGCGCGCTCGTCTTCTCCGCCAATAATCCGGCAATTTTTAATAATCTCCGTGTTGGTATCTTCGAGCCACCCCAGTGTTGCTTCGGGGTAATGTTTTTTCGCTTCAGCAAATTGTTCGCAGATCAACCAAGCATGCAGACCGCGATCGCGGAATTCCGGCACGACGCCAAGCACTGTCTGACGGCAGGATTTGATCTTCCGCGTTTTCATCAGGATAAAAATGTGAATGAGGCGTAACCAATGCGGGGTATTTTTGGCGGCGGCGAGGATTTCGTTAAAGTTCGGAAGAGTGATAGCTACTGCGGCATCCTGTCCCTCGGATTCGGCGATGAGCAGGAGGCGGGGATCAGCAATCGCGCGGATATCATCTGCAGCCTCGAGGAGGTCTTCCATCGAGATGGGAACAAACCCCCAGTTTCGCTCAAGGGTTGAATTGTAAACGGTGCGGACAATTTTCAATTCCCCATCCAACCGAGCGATATTCATCCGTCGGGTTTTTAGTTTCGAACGCTTTTTGATGTGTTCGACGATTTTTAAAAACCGGGCGGGCAGCTCGAGGCGATGCATCGGGAGATTCATCGTGTAGAGGGTGCGGGCTTTTGAAAAACCAAGCGCGCCGAGTAATTCGCTGTAGTATTCGGGATTCCAAGGCAGGCCGATCATCGGCTGAAGCTCAAACCGGTTCAGTAAAATCCCGCAATCGTCATTAATGCTGGGATTGTAAGGGCCGCGCATGGATTCCATGCCCGCTGCGCGAAGAACCTCGGCCGCTTTTTCAAAAAGCGCTTGGGCCGTTTCCAATCGGTTTTCGCATTCGAAAAAACCGAAAAAACCAACGCGATCTTTGTGATACTCGTTGTGGGACCGATTGATAATTGCGGCGATTCGCCCCACGGGTTGGCCATCACGCTCCGCGATCAAGGCGGTGATCTCACCATGACGGCGTTGAAAGGCGGAATCTGGCGCGAGGAACTTGGCAATGCTGCTGGGAAATGGCGGCACGAAGGCGGGATTTGCCCTATGCAGAATTTCCGGCGTTCTCTCGAACCTCTTCTTCTGAGCCGGAGTCCGACAAACGGAAATCAAAAATGTTTTTCCTGCGTCCTGGGTTGACATAAGCGGGATCATCAAAAGTTCCTAATTCTCGGGCCAGTTTTTCAAAAATTTCCAATACGCGATCGAGGTCCTCATCGGTATGAGTGGCCATGAAGCTTGTGCGCACGATCGCCTCACCATAGCGGACAGCGGGATAAATCGCAGGCGTTGCAAAGATGCCTTCTTCAAAAAGGCGCTGAGTGAAAACAAAGGCCTTCGTCTCGCTGCCTATGAGGATGGGAACGATTGGTGTTTTTGTTTCACCAATATTGAATCCGATCCGCTTGAATCCCTCGTGCATTTTGCGGGTGTTGCGCCAGAGTTGATCAATGCGCCAAGTTTCCTCCTGCATCAATTCCAGCGCCTTCATCACTCCCCCGACAATCGCCGGTGCCAGTGCCGCTGTGAAAATCAGGCAGCGCGAGCGATGTTTGAGATATTCAATCAACTGCGCATCCCCCGCAATGAAGCCGCCCATCGATCCGAGGGACTTCGAAAAGGTGCCCATCACAATATCTACCTGATCATTCAATCCAAAATGATCCACAGATCCTCTACCTTGACGGCCAAGGACGCCGAGGGAATGGGCTTCATCCACATAAACGAGGGCGCTGTGACGTTTCGAGACAGGCACAATCTCGGGAAGGTTTGCGATGTCGCCAGACATGCTGAAAACACCATCCATAATAACCAAACGACCGGCTTCATCCGGCAAACGTTTAAGACGATTTTCCAGAGATGTTGCCGAATTGTGGCGGAAGGGAATCAGCTTCGCCGGAGCAAACTGGCAGCCATCGATGATACTCGCATGGTTTTCACGGTCACAAAGAATGGCATCCCCATCCTCAGTCAGGGCGATCAGTGCGCCCTGGTTGGCAAAAAATCCGGTTGAAAAGAGGATCGCATCTTCACGTCCGAGAAAACCCGCAAGCGCTTCTTCAAGTTCCACATGAAGTTTGATGGTGCCATTCAGTAGTCGCGAGCCTGTGCAACCCGCTCCGTAGCGTCGAGTTGCCTCACAAGCCGCCTCCACCACGCGCGGGTCTTGAGCCAACCCGAGGTAGTTATTCGAGCCGATCATAATTTTCGGCTGACCATCGCAAATCACATAGTTGCCATGCGGTTCTTCGATGGAGCGGAAATAAGGATAAAATCCCTGCGCCCGAGCATCAGCGGTATCTCTGTATTCCCGGCACTTCTGATAGAGATCTTTCGGACTTTTTGACATTTCTGTAACAAACAAGAGTCCCCATTCTGCACGATAAGTAAATAAATTTCACCCTTCCTTTGGGGGTCGGATTTTTGAGAGAAGGGCCAAAATTTAGGCTCTTCGCTTTATGGAGTTGAGAGGAGAATTTCCGTATGAAGAAGGATTAAGACCAGAGCCTAATATCATCCTAAGTTTGGTCCATTCGTTGGCTTTGAGTTTGATATCGAGTAGTTGATGCCTTTGGACTCATCGTATTTGAAAGCCAAAATATCAATTGGCACTAAAACGCCCTCCTCGGATTTGACGAAGTTTCCCGAATGAGCATCGGCGACTTCAATCCCGATACACGAATTCACGAAAACGCCTTCGCGGTGAAGGTCCTTTTGAAAACCATATTTCTGGAGAAAATCCTCAATTTGTTTTGGGGTGATTTTTCGGGAACTTTTTTTTCTGACAATGAAATCCTGGGCGTGGAGCAATCCTAGCGCGCCATCTGGATGTCGAAATTTTCCTATGATTGTTGCCGTATCATGGAATGCCTCATTAACTGCGGCAATTCGTCTGAGGTATTCTAATGGGGAGCTTTTTCCTGATCCTTGTGAAATGGAGTGACCGAACCTGCCGTAGGCTGTGGCCTTAAAAACTTTTCTCTCGTCTGGGAAAAACCAGATCAGGTGCTCGGATGCTTCAGTGTCTGGTTTACCCAGACTTGCCAAATTCTGCCACGGGATTCCATCTGCTCTTTCGATGGCCAGAATTTGTCCAGCGATTTGGGATGTGCTGGGTTGTGCTTTCTGAATTGATTGCGCGCTTGCTGCAATGTCACAGGCGATTTTTTGCGAGGCTGTAATAGCGTTCCTCCCATGGAGTTTTGGTAACCCTTTTGATTCATCGAGTCAACATTGTTAGTCTTCATGGGAGGGCGACATAAAAGTGGTATTTTATTATCGGATAACCTTCTCACTGGCGGATGGGGGGGGATTCGAACCCCCGATACCTTTCGGTATACACGCTTTCCAGGCGTGCGCAATCGACCACTCTGCCACCCATCCTTAGTGCGAAGTTGAGAAGTTAGGGGAATCACCTGCTTTTGACAATCATTGCTTGCGATTCGGTGCATAAAAACCTTCGGGGAAATCGAAAAAACGTGCGTTGTTAATGATCGTTATTCGGTGATAATGCGGCATGCCCGCTAAGCAATCTCGCGCAGCCCTTGAAAAGATCGCCCAGAGTTTCCGAGCGCTTTCGGAGCCTACGCGATTGAGCATTTTGCAGGAACTCAAGGATGGGCCTAAAACCGTCAATGAGCTGGTCGAAATCATCGGCACGTCGCAAGCCAACATTTCCAAGCAATTGTCCGTGCTGCGCGATGCGGGTTTTCTAAAACGTGAACAGCGTGGAACGCATGCTTCCTATTCTATCGGCGAGCCCATGGTGATGGAGCTTTGCAAGTTGGTGTGTGACGGCCTGAATCGCCGTGCCATGCAGTCGGTGGAAATATTTTCGATTTAGGCTTGGGAGTTCGTCGTTCTCACTGCTCCGGGCTCATCAGGGCGGCTGCGCGACATTTGAAGCGGAAAAAGAAACTACCATTCTCAAAGGCGCGCAGATTTTCAGCGCGGCTGCGGTCAAAATCCGCCAGAAACATCGTTTCCACATCGGAGGCGAATTTTTTGTCCTGCACGGCCGTTGAGAGTTCGAAGTTCAGCATGAACGAGCGGTAATCGAGATTGATCGAACCAACGATCGCGATGTCGTCATCGGCAAGCAGCGCTTTCTGGTGCATGAAGCCTAATTCGTAACGCCAAACTTTAACGCCCGCCGCGCGGAGCTTTGGGTAATAGGTGAAGGCCGACAACCAAGGAAGGTGGTGGTCTGCCTTTTGGGGGAGGATGATGCGGACGTCCACGCCACGGATCGCCGCATGACAAATCGCATGGAACAATGGGCTGGATGGCACAAAATATGGACTCGCAATCCAAAGCCGACGGGTGGCGCAATTGATAATCGAAAGGAAGACGGCGGGACAAATGCTCCACTCTTCTGCGGGGCCAGACGCGATCGGAAAAACGGTAGCTGATCCAGTATGGAAGTGGCTGGCCGGGCGCAAACGGTATTCAGGAACTTTGCGGGTCACATAATTCCAATCCTCCAAAAATGAGAGCTGGAAGCCCACAACCGCTGGGCCGGTCACGCGAAGATGTGTGTCCCGCCATGGTCCAAAATGCCGGCTGCGCCCCATGTATTCGTCGCCGACATTGAGGCCGCCCAGGAATGCGATGCGCGAGTCTACAATGACAAGTTTGCGGTGATTGCGGAAATTGATCTGGAAATTCCGGCCGAACTGACGGTTCGTCACAAAGGCTTCCACCTCGATGCCTGCTCGGCGCAGTTTTTCCACCCACGAATGCGGGAGCGCCTTTGAACCAACCTGATCGTAGAGCACGTGGCATTTGATTCCTCGTCCCGCTGCGGTCAAAAGCCGTGCGGCTAAGTCACGTCCCAGACGATCATCGCGAATGATGAAAAATTGTATCCAGATGGATTCCTTGGCTTCATCCATCGCCTCAAAAATTGCATCGAATGTGGCTTCGCCATCCACCAGCAATTGCACTTCGTTTCCGCTTGTGGCAGGCAAATGCGAGAGGTTTTGCGCCATTCTCGCTGACTCGGAAAACACGCCGCTGAACGTGCTTTTGTAACCATCCAAGTGCCGAATGATTGCCTGCAGTGCCTCATTCAACGGTTGGGATTTTCCACTTGCTGCACGCGTGTAACCGGCAAACCGGGATTCTCCAAAAACCAAAAACAAGGGGATTCCAACAATTGGTAAAACCACCAGAATTCCCGCCCAAGCGATCGCAGACTGCGGCGTTCTTGCCATGAGAATCGCCCGCATCGCCAACAAAATGCCTGCAACTTCCAGCAAGATAGTCAGCGTTGCGTAAGCTGGATTAAGAATGGCCATGACAGATAAACTGGGAACCAAATTTCAGGACAGGATGTCAGTATTGGCAAGATTTACAGGAGGGGGGTCGATTTGACTGACTACCGGTTTCGGATGTGCCGAGCCGAAATCAATCTTCGTCGTCTGTGTCGTCTGCACCTTTTTTGTAGGTGAGGCCGCGGAGTTTTCCTTCGATGAAGGCATCAATATCGCCATCCATCACGGCTTGAATGTCACCGGTCTTAACGCCGGTGCGCAGATCTTTCACCATCTGGTAAGGCTGGAAGACATAGCTGCGAATTTGGTTTCCCCAAGCGACGTCGCCTTTTTCTCCGTATTGGCGATCGACTTCGGCGCGTTTTTTATCGCTTTCGATTTGGAAGAGTTTGGCTTTAAGAAGCTGGAGGGCGAGTTCGCGGTTGCGGCCCTGACTGCGTTCCGCTTGACAGGCGACGACGATACCGCTGGGAATGTGGGTGAGTCGAACGGCGGTTTCAACTTTGTTCACGTTTTGGCCGCCTTTTCCGCCGGCGCGGAAGGTATCGAGTTTGATATCGGCTTCGTTGACTTCAACCGGCACGTCTTCAATTTCGGGCACAGCGTCAACGCCTGCAAATGAGGTGTGGCGGCGTTTATTCGAGTCGAATGGCGAAATGCGAACAAGGCGATGAACTCCGCGCTCGGTCTGGAGGTAGCCGTAGGCGTTCTCGCCTGTGACGCGCAGTGTGGCCGACTTGATGCCCGCTTCGTCGCCGAGTTGAATGTCCGTGATCGCGCAATCGAGGCCATGGCGCTCCATCCAGCGTTGATACATGCGCAGGAGCATATCGGCCCAATCGCACGACTCCGTGCCGCCCGCTCCGGCATTGATGGAGAGGAAGGCAGGGCAGTTGTCGTAGGGGCCGGAAAGAAGCGATTTGATCTCAAATTTATCCAGGTCGGCCGAGATCGAGGCATGTTCGGCCAGCACTTCTGCGGCGGCTGTGGCTTGGTTTTCGGGCGATTCCTCCAAAGCGAGTTCGCGCAGGATTTCGAGATCCGAGGCGCGCGACTCCAAAGCCTCGAGGGGCTGGATTTTTCCACGCAGTGAGGAAACTTCGGCGACGTCCCTCTGGGCGCGTTCTCTGTTGTCCCAGAAGTCCTGTTCGGCCATGCGGGCCTCAATTTCCGCTAAGCGGCGAGTGAGAGTAGGTAAGTCAAAGGAACCTCCGCAAAGAGGCCAGACGGGCTTTAATTGCGGAGGTGTCGAGTAGTTGAAGTTCGTCGCTCATGAAAAATGGTGCCACAAGCTATCAGTCCGCTGCCGAACAGCAAATGAAATCAGGGTTTTGCCGACTTGGCGCTGATCGCGGTGGGTGTGGCTTTTGCGGGAGACGTGTCGACGCGGAAGATGGTTTCTCCCTCCTTCATGACGCCGATTTTGTCGCGGGCAATGATTTCGACATATTCGGGATCATTTTGGAGCAGTTGAACCTCGCGGGTGCGTTGCTGGCGGATGAGTTGTTCGTTGGAGAGTTTCGACTGCTCCTGGTCGAGTTGAACGGTGAGCGCGCGACGGCGCTCCAGCTCAGGCATAAAGGCAAACAATCCAATCGCGATCGCGCCAATCACGATTAAGGTAATAATTAATCGATTGGCCTTGTGCCATGTTTCTGGATTGCGTCGACGTTTGGAACGAATTTCCTGCACGGAATCTTTCTTATTCGGCTACGGGTAAAAATCCAGCCGCGAATTTTTTGCTGATTTTTTAGGCTCCGAGAGGGATGCGCTGCCAGGTTGCTTTCCAGTCGCGAAGGGATTGTTTGAAGCTTTCGGAGGCTTCTTTGACCTTGCGACGAAGTTCGGCCATTTCACGGCGGGAAACTTCGGTTTTTCCTGCGGCGGCAGAACGGTATTCGACTAGGAGTTCTTCCCAGCGGAGCAAAGCCTCATTCATTTGGGCGCGTGCGCTTTCGAGCACGGCATGAATGGAATCGGAAAATGCTGCGGGATGGGATTGCAGGCGCGCCTGCAGCTGGATTTCCTGTTCAGCGACTTGGGCTTTGAGAATTTTTTCTTCTGGCACTGTGCGAAGATCGCTGGCGAGTCCCAATTTGCTAAGGAGCCAAATAGCCCATTTGGTGGGATCGTATTGCCAAGGTTTCACGCCATTGCGGTAGTCGTGTTGGAATTCGTGGTGGAAGTTGTGATACCCCTCGCCGAAAGTGAAAACCGCCATCAGGAAGCTGTCCCTTGCGGAGCAATGCGTGGAGTAGGGGCGATCGCCAATCCAGTGGCAGAGCGAGTTGATGCAGAATGTCGAGTGGTGGACAAAAACGACGCGCGCAAATCCAGAAATGAGGAATGAGCCCAGAGCCGCATTGGCGCCTCCGTAGATGTAACCGATGATCGCAGGAAGTCCGAAACTCATGAAGATGGCGATCGGCACATAAAATTGATGCTGCCACCATGCGAGACGGTCTTTTTGCAAATCTCTCACCCAAGTGAGCGGGGTATCTGGTGAGCGGCGGAAAAGGAGCCATCCAATGTGGGCATGAAAAAGTCCGCGCGAGATGTCATAGGGATCATCATCATGGTCCACAAATTTGTGGTGACGGCGATGGTCGGCCGACCAAGCCAGAGCCGAGCCCTCAAAAGCGGCGGCCCCAAAGAGAAGGACGTAGAGTTTTACAAGGGGATTTGCCTGAAACGTAAGATGGGAAAAAAGGCGGTGATAGCCGAGCGTGATGCCCATGCCGGTCGAAAACGTGAAGAAAAGGAACAGAGCTGCCTGAAAGAGGTTGATGCCATTTTGCCAGATGTAGAATGGCACGGCCGTGCAGGTGACGGTGAACGTCCCAATCAGGAAGATGCTGTTTGTAACGCGGACTTTGCTCAGAAGTTTATTCATGAAGATCGATTGAGGAGGCTGTTGGGGCAGCAGTTGTTTTACTAATAGACAACCTACAATCTCCAAATTTGACGCGTATGCAAGCGCTCGATGCAAATATTGAAAGTGCCGGTGGACACTCTCACGCGCCACATGATATGAAATTCCCTGCATGAGCACGCTTATCTCCTCCGTTAAACAAGCCGCCGCAGAGGGCAGGCTTCTCCCCGAATCCGCTGAAAATATCATCAGCCTCCTTTCTCGCAGTTCGTCTCCAGTTTATCCTGCCGCTGTGCAGGAATTGGTGGATGCTGGAAATTGGGCGGAGTTGGATAACCGGTTTTTCCGCACGCTGGCTTTTGGAACGGGAGGGTTGCGAGGAAAGACAATCGGAGCAGTAGTCACGCAGGCAGAGCGGGGAACGCCGCAGGCACTCGGACGTCCGGAATTTCCCTGCGTGGGCACCAATGCCATGAATTTCTACAACATCAGCCGCGCTACTCAGGGGCTGACGCTTTATGTAAGGGAGCATTTTGCTAAAAACAATCGACCCGGCAAAGCGGCGATCTGTCTCTGTCACGATACCCGGTTTTTTTCCCGCGAATACGCCGAGTTGGCGGCAAAAATAATCACTGACCTTGGATGTGATGCTTATCTTTTTGAAGGCCCACGTTCAACGCCCGAGCTGTCTTTTGCGGTTCGTCATGTCAAAGCGCAGGCAGGCATCAATCTCACGGCCAGTCACAATCCGCCGGAATACAACGGCTACAAAGTTTATTTTGAAGATGGATGTCAGGTCACCGAGCCGCACGCTTCAGGGATTATCGACATGGTTAATTCCGTGCAGAGCGAGGATTACACGGCTGTTCCCGCCGGCGATCGTGGGCGCGTGATTCCGATGGGTGAAGAAATTGATGAGGCTTACATGCAGCGACTGGGCACATTGCCACTCGATCCCGAGCTGATCCGCCGCGAAAATTCACTCAAAATTGTTTACACCCCTCTTCACGGCGTGGGGGGAGTGATTATCAAGCCCATGCTCAAGCGCCTCGGCTTTCATTGCGATGCCGTCGTCGAGCAGGAGGTTCCAGATGGTCGGTTCCCAACCGTTAAATCTCCGAACCCGGAAAATGCCGAAGCCCTTTCCATGGCCATTGCCCAAGCCAATAAAACAGGAGCGGATCTCGTGATTGCAACCGATCCGGATGATGATCGCATGGGTATTGCGGCGCGGAATGCCGAGGGGCAAATGCAACTCATCACCGGCAACCAAATCGGCTCGATTCTCGCATGGTATCGGGCGATGAAGTTTTTCGAGCTTGGAATTCTCAACGACTCCAACCGCTCTCGCGGGGTGATCATTAAAACATTTGTCACCACGGATCTTCAAAAGGCGATTGCTGATAAATTTGGCCTTCGCTGTGTCGAGACGCTCACCGGTTTCAAATATATCGGCGAGAAGCTCGGAAAATACGAATCTGCGATCCCTGCGAACCTGCGTCAAAACTATACGGAAATTCCAGAAAATGAAACCCGCCGCCTGCGCTTAGAGCACTCGAGTTTCTACGTCTTTGGCGGCGAGGAAAGCTACGGTTACAGTGCCTCGGATTTTGTGAGGGACAAGGACGGCAACTCGGCCGCCGTTCTTATTGCAGAAGCTGCTGCCTACGCAAAATCCCAAGGACTTACTCTTGCAGGTCTCCTCGATCATATCTTCGCTGAATTCGGTGTTTATCTTGAACGCGGCGAATCGCTCACGATGGACGGTGCTGAAGGCGCGGCACAGATCAAAAAACTTGTCGCCTCCTACGCAGCCAACCCTCCTGCCGTCATCGATGGCGCGAAAGTAACTGGCATTCAAAATTTCGCCACGGATGTCATTCATGACGTCGAGGGCGACCGCATCCCTGCTGAGGCAATGCTGATGATCACGCTTGCCGATCGACGGCGCGTGGCTGTTCGCCCCTCTGGCACCGAGCCAAAAATCAAATACTACATGTTCGCCGCGAAGACCCCCGAATCTGGTCATGTCTTCGCCCTCGCCGAAGTGGCCTCCGTTCGTGAATCCGTCACCGCCTCGCTCGCGAGCCTGTGGACTGCTCTCGAGGCGGATGCGAAAGTGCGCTTGGGCTGAGTGGAACGAGTTCTGCGTATGAAGCCATCGGTGACTCTGGAATCATTGATTCACGAAATTCGTGGAGAGAAAGTGATTTTCGATAGTGACCTCGCAAGGATTTATGGGGTTGCTACGCGTGTTTTGAACCAAGCCGTTAAACGCAATCAGGAGAGGTTTCCGAAAGACTTCATGTTTTCTCTTACACGCGATGAGATTAAAAGCATGTCACAATCTGTGACATCCTTGGCTCGTTTGAAATTTTCAAAAGAGGTTCGGGCCTTTACCGAGCACGGAGCATTAATGGCGGCAAATGTTCTGAACAGCGCCGAGGCGGTCAAGATGAGCGTTCACCTTGTTCGTGCATTTATCAAGCAGCGCGAGCTTATAGCCAGCCAAGCGGAAATTTTGAAAAAGCTGGCTCAGATGGATGCCAAACTTCTCAAGCATGACGAGGCGCTGCGAATGATCTGGCGGGAGCTTCAGCCGCTTCTCACTCCTGCTTCCCAGTCGCCAAAACCGGAAATCGGGTTTCATGTGCGCGAGGAGGGGTCGCCATACAAGGCTTCGAAGAAAAAAGAGCATCGAATTTGAGTCCAATCCCCCAGCATTTGACCTTTGGCTCTATTGGGGTAAGTGCGGGGCTTGCCGTCAGATTTCTGGCGGTTAATATGCCCCGCTTATGAAGCCCATTACGGCTCACGAAAAAACATTTGCCGGCCACAGGTTGAGTTGCGGTCATCTTCTGCCTTTTGGCGTGAGCCATGTTCCCGGCGGAGTGAATTTTTCGATCTTCAGCGCGAATGCGACGGGGTGCACTCTGGTATTATTTGAGCGCGGAACGGATAAGCCGATCGCTGAAATTCCGTTCCCCTTGGAGTTTCGTCTCGGCCACGTTTGGGCGATGGTGGTGCACGATTTGCCATACGAAGAGCTGGAATATGGCTTTCGTATGCAAGGTCCATGGAGTCCGAGGGAGGGCCACTATTTTGATGCATCCAAAATCCTGCTCGACCCGCATGCCCGCGAGATCGTGGGTCGAGAGACATGGATGCGTAAACCCGACGCATCTAAAAAACCCATCTATCGCTCGCGAATTCCAGGCGGTTCGGAATTGCCGTCGCCGAATGATTTTCCGCATGTGCGCGATAGCGATCTCATCATTTATGAAATGCATCTGCGCGGCTTCACTCGCAATCCGAATTCGGAGGTGAAGGCTCCCGGAACATATGCTGGCCTTGCTGAAAAGGCGGATTACCTGAAAGATCTTGGAGTCAATTGTGTCGAGTTGATGCCGGTTTTTGAATTCGACGAGACGGAAAATCCCCGCACAAATCCGACCACCGGAGACATTCTGAGTAATTACTGGGGTTACAGCACGGTGGGATTTTTTGCTCCGAAAAGCAGTTATGCCGTGAAAGCCGCAGAAGGGCTTCAAGTAAAGGAAATGAAGGACATGATTCATGCCCTTCATTTGAACGGCATAGAAATCATGCTGGACGTAGTTTTCAATCACACTGCCGAAGGCGGCGCAGATGGCCCAGTTTTTTCCTTCCGAGGAATTGATAACAAAACCTGGTATATCCTCGATGAAAAGGGAGTCTTCGCGAACTACTCTGGTTGCGGAAATACAGTGAACTGCAACTACCCGGCGGTGCGGGAATTTGTTATTAATTGCCTGCGCTACTGGGCGGCGGAATATCATGTGGACGGCTTCCGCTTTGATCTGGCTTCGATCCTCGGGCGTGACAGCAATGGATGCCCGCTGACGAATCCGCCATTGCTCGAATTCCTCGCGCACGATCCAGTGCTTGCGGATTGCAAACTAGTGGCCGAAGCCTGGGATGCTGGGGGGCTCTATCAGGTCGGAAATTTTCCATCATACGGCCGTTGGATGGAATGGAATGGAAAATACCGCGATTGCGTGAGGAAGTTCCTCAAAGGCGATCCGGGCATGGTTGGCGAAATGGTTCAGCGCATCATGGGCTCACCGGATCTCTACGCGCCAGCGAGACGCAAGGCCACGGCCTCGGTGAATTTTATCACGTGTCATGACGGCTTCACGCTGCGCGATCTCTTTTCCTACAATGAAAAACACAATCTTGAAAATGGGGAGAACAACAACGATGGGACGAATGACAACCTGAGCTGGAATTGCGGCGTTGAAGGCGAAACAGACGATCCCGCGATTTTGGATCTGCGCCTTCGTTTGAGTAAAAATGCCATGGCTCTGCTCATGGTTAGTCAGGGTATTCCCATGATTTCCATGGGCGATGAGTGTGGGCGAACCCAACGTGGAAACAACAATGCCTATTGTCATGACGCCGAATGGAACTGGATGGATTGGCAACCGGATGCGCGAGGGGAGTCGCTCCACCGCTTTACCAAATCCATGATTGCATTCCGCAAGGACAACGCCGTTCTTCGTCAATCTGAATTTCTCACCGAGCGCGATCAGGTAGGCAGCGGGTATCCCGATATCAGTTGGCACGGCGTTCTTCCTTGGCATCCCGACTGGTCGGCCTCCAGTCGCTCGCTCGCATTTATGTTGTGCGGTCGCCACAGCCAAGCCATCGGAGGCAACCACCAGTTCATCTATGTGGTTTGCAATATGTATTATCAGTCCCTGAATTTTGGCCTGCCGGTGCTTCCCAAATCCATGAATTGGTATCGATTTGCAGACACCAGTCTTCCCGGCACGGATGACATCTGTAAAATCGGTAAAGAAACGCTCCTGCCGATTCAAAAAAGCTACGCCATCCGCGAGTGGAGCGTGGCCATTCTTGTCGGAAAATAAAAAGCCATGCCTGACGGATTTGTTGCCGCCGCCCACTTAGCCACAACGGTTGCGATGACTGGCCTCATTTGGTTTGTTCAAATTGTCCACTATCCGATGATGAGCCGATTTCCTCGTTGGGACTTCGGGTCGATCGAGAGGGAGCATTGCGACCGAACAGGATTTGTTGCGGCGCCCCTGATGCTCGTCGAGGTCTTCACGCTGGGAATTTTGCTTTTCGAAGGATTCCGCCAACCGATGTTTTTGGTGAGCGCGGCATTGCTGGCCATCATTTGGGCCTCGACCTTTTTCTTTCAAGTGCCCGCTCACAGGGCGCTTTTGCGGGGGTGGAATCCCTCTATTCAGCGGCGCCTTGTTTTAACAAATTGGATTCGCACGATCGGATGGTCTGCAAGGTCGGTAATCCTCTTAGGAATTTTTTTGTAAAAACCCCTTGCCCTCATTCGACTTCTCGGCTACTTATCTCGCCCCTTATCTAAAAAACCAACAACCTCATGGCGCAAAAATCTAAAAAACCTGCCAAGGCAAAAGCCGTTGTCAAAAAGGCTGCCCCATCCAAGGCGAAAAAGCCTGCCGTGAAGGTTTCCAAGCCTGCGGCGAAAGCCAAGCCCAAGGCCGTTAAGAAGCAACCAGCCCCTGCCAAAAAGCCTGTTGCCGTTAAGAAGATCGTTAAAAAGCCGGCCCCTGCGGCGAAGAAGGCAGCCCCTGTCAAAAAGGTAGCTCCTGCGAAGAAAGCAGCTCCCGCCAAAAAACCCGTTTCAAAAAAACCAGCGGCTCCCGTTAAAAAATCAGCACCGGCTAAAAAGCCTGCTGTTAAAGCCAAGCCGGTTTCAAAAAAACCTTTTCCTAAAAAGCCTGTTTCCAAAGTTAAGGTTTCCGTGGCCAAGGCTCCCGCAGTTAAGCCCGCTCCTAAAGGTAAGCCTCAGGCCCCTGTGAAAGGAAAGCTCATCACGGTTGTTAAAATTCGTTCCGTGCAGCCCATCAAAGTCACCGGTTGGTTGGCTAAACAACGTGAACGCCTCCTCGCCCTCAAAGATACGCTTCTTGATTCCATGAGTGGCGTTGGGAAAGATTCTCTCCGTTCCCGCGCAGAAGGCAGCGAGGCATCCGCATTTGGCATGCACACGGCAGATGCCGGCAGCGACGCCTATGATCGCGATTTCGCTCTCAGCCTCCTCTCTCAGGAACGTGATTCCCTTTTTGAAATTGATGCCGCGCTCAAGAAAATCGAGCAAGGCAACTATGGCTCCTGTAAGATGTCGGGAAAACCGATTCCTCACGCCCGCCTCGAAGCCCTTCCCTTCGCCCGCTACACTGTGGAGTGCCAGACCGAATTGGAAAAATCCAATCGTCTCACCCGCGTGCGCCAACCAGTCACCTCGCTCTTCGGACTTAACGAAGATGAAGGCGGTGAAGGCGAGGAAGAGGAAACCAACACCGACAGCAAAGAATAATTTTTATGGCACAGGAAAACATCACACTCGAATGCACCGAGGCTAAAGCCGAAGGCAAGCCCGCATCGCGTTACATCACCACACGCAACAAAAAGAGCCCTCGCACCCCGAATCGTCTCGAAAAGAAAAAATTCAATCCCCATCTCAACCGTCACACGCTTCACCGCGAAATCAAATAACACGTCATGCAACCCAAAACACCTCAACGCCGTTCGAACTTCCGCCGCGCCAATCGTCCGATGCCGCGCCGCCGCGTGGATATCAATATCGAGGCCATCGATTACAAAAACCCTGATCTTCTCAAGCGCTTCGTTACCGAGAGCGGCAAGATCCTTCCGCGTCGCATCACCGGCATGTCCGCACGTCTTCACCGTAAAATCACCCGCGAGGTCAAACGTGCCCGCGCCGTGCTTTTGATGAAGTAATTTTTCTCCGGCCCGGCCGAGCGGATTCTCCGCTTTTGGCCGGGCCGGACCACTTTCTGGCGGCTTTCGTCGCTGGGAGACTCCAACCCAAATTAAAAATTAGCCAACGTCTGGCTTGATTTCGGATAAAAATTCAGCAATCTCGCAGCATGAAAAAATTCTCGACCACTCTGGCTCTCGTCGCAGTTCTCGCTTTCGGACTTCCCGCTTGTAATAAAAAATCCAAAAAACAATTCGCTGGCGTTGATGGCGATTTCGTAACCAGCACACCGCTTGGTGAACGTTTTGAAGGTGGTGCAAACTTCTTTGGCGACAGCGTGGCCCGCGGTCAATTCGCTCCAGTTTATTTCGGCTATGACAGCTACCAAGTCTCGGGCGCTGAATCTTCGAAGATCAACCAAGTGGCTACATCGGTAAAGAGCTCGAGCAAAAAGCTCATTGTTGCGGGATTCACTGATGAACGTGGAACTCAAGAATACAACCGTGGCCTCGGCGAACGCCGTGCCCAAGCGGTTCGCCAAGCTCTCATCGACGCCGGTGTTAAGCCTGATCTCATTCAAACCGTCAGCTTCGGCAGCGAAATGCCAGCAGACCCAGCCAGCAACGAAAAAGCTTGGGCGCTCAATCGCCGCGCTGAATTCGGCGTGGTCAAGTAACCCGCAGCTTGCGCAGTAAAAGTTTCCAACAACTTTCACAATGAAAAGGGATGGCATACAGCCATCCCTTTTTTGTTTTCCAACGAAACCGAGTCGGGACGTGATCTTGTAGCCACGGCCTTTTTCGGATTTAGTGATCCGCTTTGAGCTTAAACCCATCACATACCCAAAATTCAGAGCGTCTGTCTTTCCGAGTGGAAGCCCGCGCCAGTGGCTCACGCGCACGCGCGGCGACATTTCACACGTTGCATAACGAGGTTAAAACCCCGCTGTTCATGCCGGTTGGAACGCATGCCACAGTGAAGGCTCAGGCGACGCATTTTTTGGAGGAATCGGGTTCGCAAATCCTGCTCGCCAATACCTACCACTTGCTCCTCCGTCCAGGCCCGGAGGTTTTCAGGAATGTGGGAGGAATTCATCGCTTCATGAGTTGGAATCACTCGGTGCTCACCGATTCCGGAGGATTTCAAATCTTCTCCTTGCCACATTCCCGCTCGATGAGCGAGGAGGGCGCTGTTTTTCAGAGCTATCTGGATGGCAAAACAATTCTTCTCAGTCCCGAGTGCAGTATTGAAACGCAGATGGCGATCGGCAGCGACATCATGATGGTCCTTGACCAGTGCGTGCCGTCCACTGTGGATGAGAAAACGGCGCGTGATGCCATGGAGCTCACGCATCGCTGGGCCGCACGCAGTCTCGCTGCGCGAGGGGATTCCCCGCAATCGCTCTTCGCGATTGTTCAAGGAGCCTTGTTTCATGATTTGCGCCAAGCCAGTGCCGAAGCACTTTGCGCCATGCCGTTCGATGGGTTTGCCATCGGAGGTCTTGCGGTGGGTGAAGGGAAAAGCGAACGCGAGGATACATGTGAATTTACAACGGCCCTTCTGCCGGAAAATCGCCCTCGCTATCTCATGGGTGTTGGCACTCCGCTGGATATTCTGGAAGCCGTTCATCGCGGCGTGGACATGTTCGATTGCATCATTCCGACCCAATTGGCGCAGCGCGGCGGGGTTTTTACATCACGCGGACTGCTTCAAATGCGGCGCGGAATTTATAAAAATTCCCAGGAGCCATTGGATCCCGATTGCGCATGTCCGACCTGTGCGCGCTTCAACCGCGCCTACCTGCATCATCTCACGAAATGTAAGGAAACACTCGGATGGCAACTCCTCGGTCAGCATAACATTTTTTTCTACCACCGGCTCATGCGCGAAATCCGGCAGAGCATTTTTGAAGATCGCTTTCTGGAACTTTACAAAGAAAAGCGGGAGGTGCTGCAGATTGATGACATCGATAATCCCGTGACGCCGATGCGCCGCCGCCCCCCTAAAAAACTCACTCTCGGCGAATACAAAATTCACACAGCGATCGAAGGGTTTTCCAGCATTCTTCATGTTTCCTCAGGCGAAATCATGCATTCCCGCACGCCGCCGATGGTGGAAGCAGAGAAACTTTACATTGAACAATCGAGGCTGAGCGAGCGGCTTCAGCAGGACATCGAAAGCGGTCCGCTCATCGTTTGGGATGTCGGCTTGGGAGCGGCGGCCAATGCCATGGCGGCGATCAATTGCTTCGAAGCACTCGCTGCTCAAGGCGCCGTGCGACCGATGCGGATCATCAGCTTTGAGAATGACCTCGATTCACTTCGTTTGGCATTCAAACACCACGACCTCTTTCCCTATTTGCGTCATGGTGGGCCGCCAGCAATTCTTAAAGAACGTCGCTGGCAATCGAAGCAATATGACGGCTTGTCATGGGAGCTCATCGAAGGGGACTTTTTGGAATCGATGAATCTTGGAGAGCCGCCGGATCTTATTTTTTACGACATGTTTTCAGGGAAAACCTGTGCGCCGGCATGGACGCCTGAAGCATTTCGCAGTCTTTTTGAAAAATGTTCAGGGCGCGATGTAGAGCTTTTTACTTACACTTGTTCGACCGCATCGCGAGTAGCCATGCTGTCCGCTGGATTCCATGTAGCCCGGGGACGCAATGCGGGCGACAAGGAGGAGACGACAATCGCCTTCACAAGTTTGGAAAAAGCCAGCGACCGGAAGCGTGATATTCTTGGCGCGGATTGGTTGAAAAAATGGGAACGATCCGCAGCGAAGTTTCCAGCGTCGCTTCCCGCCGATAAACAACCCGCTTTCGAGCATTTGATCCTCGCGAATGCGCAATTTTGCAATGGATCCCGATAAGGTAACGTCTGGAAAATCCCTGGCCGCCTACGTGCTGCCGTTCGCTTTGTTTATTGGCGGGCTTTCGCTGGTTTCCTGGATAAAAAATCCTGCCAGCGGTTCACTCCTTTTTCAGAAACCAGAACTATGGATTTACCCGCTCCAGACATTGGTTTGCGGCGCTGTATTGATTTTTTTCTGGCGTGAATATGACTGGGGAAAGCGCCCAGGCTGGCTGACTGGTATCGCAGCCGGGGGGCTGGTGCTCGGACTCTGGATCGCTCCTCAGGTGCTTTTGGGCGCCGCGCCGCGCCTCGAAGGATTTGACCCAACAGTTTTTGAGGGTCAGTCGTTTTTATATTGGCTGACTATTCTGTCACGATTTGCGCGATTGGTGATTGTTGTTCCGCTCATGGAAGAAATCTTCTGGCGGGGATTTTTGATGCGCTACTTGATCGATGAGGATTTTCAAAAAATTCGTATCGGAATTTTTCGATGGAAGGCATTTGTCATTGTATCACTCGCTTTCATGCTGGTTCACAGTATGGCGGATTGGCCGGCCGCGCTGGCGTGCGGGATCATCTATAACCTCGTCGCCATTCGGACCGGTAGCTTGGGAGCTTGCATTTTAGCCCATTCCCTTACGAATCTTGGTCTCGGCATCTACATCATGGCCACGCGCCAATGGGGATTTTGGTAAGACATGAAAATCGGACTCGCACAGATTAATTCAACCGTTGGGGACTTGGCAGGCAATGCCCGTAAAATCATTGAAGCGTGCCAGTCGCTGGAAAATCAAGGTGCTCGGATCATTCTGACGCCAGAGCTCGTCCTGACTGGCTACCCGCCGCAGGATTTGCTTTTTCAATCGGATTTTGTGCCCGAGAGCCTGCGATGGTTGGATGAAATTCATCAAGCCGTAGGTGAAGCGGCTTGGATCATTGGTTGCGTGCAGCCTAACTCGCTGCCTGGCGGCAAGCCGTTCAGGAATGCGGCTGCGATTTTGGAGCGAGGAAAACCGGCGTGTTTTGTTTTCAAATCGCTGCTCCCAACCTACGATGTCTTCAACGAGGCGCGTTATTTTCAGCCCTGCGAAAATCCCGCGCCTGTCGAAATTCATGGCCAGATTTTTGGTGTCACCATCTGCGAGGACATCTGGTCGCCGGACTACCTCGCCCGGCCGCTTTATACCATTGATCCTGTAGAGAAGCTGGTCTCTGCTGGGGCCACGGCGATTCTGAATCTGAGCGCATCGCCATTCCAAATTGGAAAGCCTGCCCGGCGCGAAGCCATGATTCGGGCACAGGCTAAAAAGCACGGCGTTCCTTTTTATTACTGCAATGCCATCGGCGGAAATGACCAGTTGGTGTTTGATGGAAATTCGTTCGCGGTTGCTCCTGATGGCGCGTTGCTGCAAAAAGCGCCCGGTTTTATCGAATCATCGCTGCTGGCCGATAATGTTCCTGCGTCAATTTGTAATCCCTCCAGTGATATCGCCGATCTGCGCAGTGCCCTTGTTTTAGGCCTCCGTGACTATGCTTCCAAATGCGGCTTCCGTTCTGCGGTCTTGGGTTTGAGTGGAGGCATTGATAGCGCCATTGTCGCCTGTCTGGCCGTTGAGGCGTTGGGTGCGGATAAAGTTACGGGTGTCGCCATGCCATCGCCTTTCTCCTCATCACACAGCGTGGAGGATGCTCTGGCACTGGCAAAAAATCTCGGCATCACATGCCATACAATTCCAATCGCCGAGAGCTTCACAGCCTTTAAAAACCAGATGCAGTCGGTATTTGCAGGGCGTGCGGAAGATACAACCGAGGAAAACATGCAGGCCCGTTTGCGTGGACTCACTCTCATGTCGCTCTCGAACAAGTTCGGTCATCTTTTGCTGACCACAGGAAACAAAAGCGAACTCGCCGTCGGCTATTGCACACTCTACGGCGACATGTGCGGCGGTTTGGCGGTTATTTCCGATGTGCCAAAAACAATGGTCTATGAGTTAGCCAAATTCATAAACGCCGAATCAGAAATCATCCCGCATCGGACGATTGAAAAGCCGCCCAGTGCCGAACTTCGCCCCGATCAAACCGATCAGGATACGCTTCCGCCCTACGAAATACTCGATGCGATCCTGCGCCTTTACGTGGAAGAAAATCTGGGGCCATCTCAAATTATTGCTCAGGGATTTGATGCCGAAACCGTTCGCTGGGTCACACGCAAAGTCGATTTCAACGAATACAAGCGCGAGCAAGCTGCTCCCGGTCTCAAGGTCACCAGCCGCGCCTTTGGCATCGGCCGCCGTATGCCGATTGCGCAAAAATTCGTATCGTCCAAGTAGGCCGCTATTAGGCGCTTTCTTTCCGTGATGTGGTCGCCACCCGGCGAACGATGCCACTTATGGGAGTGACCAGCCTATGCGGCAAAAGGAAACTTTGCTTTGCCAATCCACTGGCGAAAAAATCTAATTCGTATCGCGTTTTTATGCGTCAGAGGTTGGCTGGTGATTTGGCAAAGCAGCATATACCCGCGGTCCAACACAGCCAGAACCAGAGCGGGACCACCATGCACCACAACCTCCTGTCAAAAAATCCACTCTCTAATTCGCGCCGACGCGGCTCTTACGCCCATCACCCCACGCGCGCTAGGGACAGCTTCAACTCCCCCTTGGCGACCATGTGCAGCACACTGGCGGCCAGCGTCTGATAGGGTAGCCCAGCTTCCTCCGCCCGCGCGCGCAATCCTGCAATGGTCTCGTGCGTGGTGCGGATGTTGATGCGAGCAGGCCGTGCTGGCTTGCGCACGATTGTCATCTTTGCGGCTGCAGCGGGCTCAGGGATTCCCAGAGCGCTCTGCTGATCGCGATTCAGGGCAGCCCCCGCCGCGAATTTCCACCCCTTACCAGCGGGTTCTGCTGTGTAGTTAAGTTTTTTGCTTTTGGTTTTCATAAGCGCTCTTCTGCTTTCTCCAGTATCCAGCACCGATCACACGGAGGGCATCTCCGCGAATTGTGAATCTCACGGTCAAAATCTCCTGTCCATCGTGGCCGATAGCATAGAACCTCGGCTCGTCCAGGCTGTGGTTTTGGTTTGGAATGATCATACGGTTGGGATCTTCAAAAACCCGTAGGACTGTGGAAAAATCCACGCCGTGTTTGGCCAAATTGGCCGCTTCCTTGGCCGGGTCGAATTCCAACTGCATGTGTCGAATGTGTGCCTCATAAATTCACTTGTCAAGACCTTGCCGGGTAGTTTCCCTCCGCTTCCCCAAGGGGGAAGCGGCCATCTCGGCCGTGAAAGACATCCCCGTGGCAACAGCATCGCTGACAAACCACACCCCGCGCCTGCACGGTCTGGACGCCGCTGCGTGGCTGAGAAATGGGTCAGGCGAGGACGATGACCCTGGGTCACACGCAAAGTTGATTTCAACGAATACAAGCGCGAGCAAGCTGCTCCAGGTCTCAAGGTCACCAGCCGCGCCTTTGGCATCGGCCGCCGTATGCCGATTGCGCAAAAATTCGTATCGCCCAAGTAGGCCGTTATTCGGAGAATCTATGGCATTTATGTTATTCGTAAAACAATCATCGAAAATGCTATCCAATTTATTTGTCCGATCGGACAGAAATTTTGGCGGAATGGTGGGAGGGTAAAAAACATTTTGAGCTGGGGGTTATGGTGTGTCATCGTCGGCCGGTAATGTCTTCTGCCTCTGAACCCAATACTGAACCATCAACTTTCAAGCCTGCTGCTGCTCGAGCGGTGGATTTGGAGGTGAAAGATGCGAATCTGATTTTTAATGCAGCTTGGCAGGAGTTGGAGCAGGAAGTGGGCATCGAGGGGCTACGTTTTCCCAATGAAGTGATTTGGCTGAATGGTGCACCAGGTGCAGGAAAAGGAACGCAGACACGTTTTATTCAGAATTACCGCAGCCTCACCGCAAATCCAATTGTGGTTAGCGATCTCCTCCAAAGTCCTGCAGCGCGCAAATTGATCGATGCCGGCCTTATGGTGGGGGATCGGGAAGTAACGGGATTGCTTTTGCGGGCTTTGCTGAATCCGGAAAACGAAACCGGCGTTGTTGTGGATGGGTATCCTCGAACCAAAGTCCAGGTGATCTGCCTCCGGCTTTTACATCAAAAATTGAACGCGCTGCGCAATCAATACATCGGCACTCCGCTGGCCGCCCAGTTTCGCAAGCCGATGTTTCATATTGTCGTGCTTTTTGTGGATGAGGCGGAGTCCGTGCGTCGCCAGATTTTGCGTGGCGAGCGGGCAAGGGCTCACAATTTGGCTGTTGAAGCCTCCGGAGTTGGGGAGCTTGTGGAGACGCGGGCTACGGATTTGTCGGAGGAATCCGCGCGCAATCGCTATCGCACATTCAAAGAGGTGACGTATGAGTCGCTGAAATCTCTTCGGGAGGTCTTTTATTATCACTACATCAACGCCCATGGGACGATTGATGATGTGCAACGCCGCATTCAGGATGAATTGCGCTATCAGAGCTCGCTGGAGCTTGATCAGTCCACATTTGACCGCATCTCGCGGATACCTGTGGCTCGAGACCTGAGAATTCATGCCCGTCAGGAACTGGTGAAGCGCTTGGATTCCTATAATGCAGAGCACCCGGATCTTTTTGAGCAGGCCGCTACGCTGATTGGGGAAAAATTCATGCCCATCATTCGCCGCCACACGATGTCCGGCCGCGCGCATATCAATTCCGAAAACACGCTTCTTTCTGATCCGTTGGTCTTGGCCATGATTATTGATATATTTGCGGATCGTGGTTACGACACCGTTATAGATATTCGTCGTTATGATGTCCCTTGCCGGGTGAATCCTGAAACGTGGGAGATCGAGTCGCGGGAGAAAATCGTTTGGCGATTCATCGTCAATTTCCCCGGATCTCGCATCCGCCGTGGACAATAGAATCGGCTGCGGTGCGGCTTAGAATGGCTCATCCACGGGACGTGCTGCCGTGGTAATATCCCATGTCTCGAACAGTGATTCCGGAATTTCCGTGAGGAAGCGCGAAGGTGATTGGAAGGTCTCGCCATAACCCGCGCCGAGTCGCATTTCCGGATAGCTTAGATACAGCTCATCCATGCAGCGCGTGATTCCGACATAGAAAAGGCGACGTTCTTCTTCGATTCCTGAAGGTTCCTCGAGGCTGCGACTGCTTGGAAACATGCCGTCCGCCAGCCAGATCAAAAAGACCACGCGCCATTCCAGTCCCTTCGCTTGATGGAGTGTCGAAAGGGTGATCTTTTCCTGCTCGCCAGCTCCTGCAAAGGCTTCGCTGGTTTCGAGTCCGCTCAGTAGAGCAAGTTGAGAAAGGAAGTCGTCCGCCGTTTCAAATTGCTGGGCAAAACTTCCGAGTGTCTCGAGGTCCTGTCGCCGGGCTTCATAGTTGGCGAAGTTTTCCTTCATGTAGTCCTCGTAAACCGCGAAGAGAACGCAGCCTACCATTTCGGAGGGTTTGAGTGGGCCGGTTTCGGGAACAAGGTCGCAGAGCGTGTGAACAAATTGATCCCATCCTTTTTGGGATTTAGCGGGAACCTGAAGTCCGCGAAGCGCAGCGAACTGAGTTTTCCCGTCAAGCGCAGCTGCAGTCCTCTGCCAGAGTGTTTCTGCGGTTTTTGCACCGATCCCGGGAAGTTGGCGAGCCATGCGCTTGAAAGCGGTTTCATCGCGCGGGTTGACGGTGAATTTTAAAAATGCGGCGACGTCCTTGATGTGGGCCTGCTCGAAAAAGCGGAGCCCACTGGTGATGGAAAACGGAATTCCTCGTTTCGTGAATTCGAGTTGAACCTCCATCGAATGATAGTGGGCGCGGTAGAGGATGGCCATTTGCTCGAGAGGAATTCCTTCGTCGAGAAGTTCCATCACGCGCTGCGCCACGAAAGCCGCCTGTTGCGTGTTGGTGGGGAGCGCGACAAGCGCGGGCTTGACCGTATGAGGTTTGCGCACGGGCGACAGATTTTTAGGGAACTGCCTTTCGTTCCCTTGAATCGAGGCGTTGGCGAGATTCAGAACCTCGGGAACGCTGCGGTAATTTGTTTCAATTTTAAAAACCTTCGCGCCGGGGTGCGTTTCGGGAAAACGGAGAATGTTTTCAAAATTCGCGCCGCGCCATGAGTAGATGCTCTGGGCATCATCACCCACGACCATCACGTTCCCATGACGCTGGGCGAGGCAGTCGATGAGTTCCGATTGGAGTCGGTTGGTGTCCTGATACTCATCCACGAGGATGTGCTGAAATTGATTTTGATAAATCGCCGCAACATCCGGACATATGAGAAAAAGTTCGAGCACCTTGGACAGGAGGTCATCGAAATCCATCGAATTGGCCTCTTTTTTGCGTGCCTCGTAATAGCCCTGAACGCGTTCGATGTCTTGGGCGAGCGGGATAAAATAAGGGTATTTCTGAGAAAGAATCTGAGAGATCGGTGATCCGGTATTGATCGCGTAGCTGAAAATATCGGCCAGGACGCTGGCTTTGGGAAACCGGCGGTTAGTTGACACGATATTGTCGCGGGCCAGCACAGAAGCGATCATTTGCTCGGCATCCTCTCGATCCATAATCGAGAACCCTTCGCGAAACCCTATGCTTGCTGGGTGGCGGCGCAGGATGCGGTTTCCTATCGAATGAAATGTTCCATTCCAAAGCCCATCTGCAGCTCCAGGCAGAAGGGCATGCACGCGCTCGATCATTTCGCGCGCCGCTTTGTTCGTGAATGTCAGGAGCAGAATCGAACGCGGTGGGATGCCTTGTTCCAAAAGCCAAGCAACCCGGTAAGTGAGTGTTCGGGTTTTTCCACTGCCCGCGCCAGCAATGACCAGCGAGGCGCCAGGTGGAGCCGTGACCGCCGCCAGTTGCTGTTCATTGAGTTCGGCTGCGAAATCAATTCCGCCGCTTGTTGGCGTTGGCGAATGAAGCGTGTAGGAGCGGCCCACTTTAAAAAATTACTCGGATGCGCCCGGAAGGCGCAGGGCGCGCATCTGGGAAGGCGTGAGGTCGAGGCCGTAGGCCAGAAGGGCGGCAGATTCCTCCGCGCAACGGGCCTTGGTGGCTCCGAGGACTACGGAAATCACATCTTTGCCCTTGTAGGAACCGCTCGAAATCAGGCAATGGCCTGCAAGTTCCGTGTAGCCAGTTTTCATGCCATTGCAGAATGAATAGGTTCTCAACACGCGATTGGTATTCCGCAGCGGAACAACCTTTCCTGAGGAAAAGCGGAAATCGTAAGAGCGAGTTTTCATAATCTCGCGAAGTGTATCGTTTTTGTAGGCGGCGCGGGCAACACGGGCCATGTCGCGGGCGGTTGAGTATTGGTCCTGAGCGGGAAGACCATTGGGATTTACAAAATTCGAAGATGTTCCACCCAGTTCGCGCATTTTCTGAGTCATGCGCTCAGCGAATCTGTTTACGCTTCCGGCATTGTCCCTCGCCAACACGCGTGCCACGTCGTTCGCACTTTTTACCAGCAGCGCGGTGAGGAGTTGACTGCGGGAATAGGATTGTCCGGGTTTCAGATAGAGTTTGGTTGGTTCGCAATCCCCATCGCCCTGCGAGATATCCACATTTTTAGAAAGGCTGCCGGTTTCCGCGACGATGAGTGCGGTGAGGAGTTTTTGGGTGCTGGCCACGGGACGGCGTTCCTCTTCATTTTTTTTGTAAAGAACCCGCCCGGTATTGGCATCAAGCAGCAAGGCGGATTTTGCCGTAATGGCTGGAGGTTGCTGGGCATGAAGTGGAGTAACCGCGAAGATCAATGGAAGAAGAGCGAGAATGTGAGTCAGTCGGAATGTCATGCGAAGGCAAGTTAAGGTTTCTTTGAAGAAGAGCTAAATATTTTTTCTATGGCCTCATCTTTTTCAATACCCAGATCACGGGCTTTGAAATAATGGCGCCGCGCCAGTTCAATCGATGGAGGTTTCTCCTCGAGGTAAAAAACGGCGAGGTTGTAGTGGGCGTCGCCGTAGGAGGGATTCAGCTCCACAGAGCGCCGTAATTGTTCCTGAGCCCCATCAATCCAGCCTCGGCGGCCGATGACAACACCGAGGAAATTTCGTGTGCGTGGATTTTGGGGATCGTAGAGCGCAGCCTGGCTCAGCGCGGCCAACGCATGATCAAAGCGATTGTCATCCATGTAAATCATCCCCAGCGTCAACCACGCAGGAGCAGTTTCCATACGCAAGCGAACGGCCTTTTTGAGCAGTTCTTCCGCTTTTTTCTTATCGCCCGAATAAAATTCCACCATCCCGAGATTTACGAGTCCGAGAATGTTGTTGGGGTCAAGTGACAGAACGCGCTCGTAGGCTTTTCGGGCGACTGGGTAGTCTTTTTTTTCGAAGGCGGAATTTCCTTCAGCGATCGCCTCCGAAAGCGTGGCAGGGACAAAATCTTTTTTTTTCGTCGGGGCGGCCACAATCATGCAAGCGCTGAGAAAATACAGTATCAGCGCGGCGGGCAGCGCTCGGCGGCATTCGATCATCATTCGGCGGAAAGTTCTTTCGAGCGGGATTCCGCTGCACGCACAGCCTCAATGAATGCGGCGCGCACGCCACGGTTTTCGAGTTCCTTGAGTGCGGCAGCTGTTGTTCCAGCGGGGCTGGTGACCATTTCACGGAGGATCGCCGGGTGTTCGCCTGTTTCTCGCGCGAGTTGTGCGGCGCCAAGAACCGTTTGGATTGCGAGATCCTGCGCGAGCTTGCGAGGAAGTCCGCAAGCCACTCCGCCATCCGAGAGGGCTTCCATGACGAGGAAAATATAGGCCGGGCCGCTGCCACTCAATCCGGTAACCGCATCGAGTTTCTTTTCCTCCACGGGGAAGCTCGCGCCAATGCTGGAAAACACGGTTTCGGCAGCGGAACGATCCGCAGGCGTTGATTGGGGATCACACGCAAACGCAGTCGCTGATTGACCGACGATCGCGGCGGTATTTGGCATGGCTCGAATAACCCGCGCGCCGGAAGCCATTTTTTGCAGCGATTTGATTGTCAATCCGGCGGCAATCGAAAGGAGAAGTTTGCCCTTGAGATTGCCGTTTGTTTGCTCCAGTGCGGAGGCGGCATCCTGCGGTTTCACGCATAAAATAATAACCGGCGCATTCTGGGTGGCCTCCGCATTCGAGGTGACAATTTTCACTCCGGTGGCCTCGTGCAGGCTTTGGAGAAGTCCGGGTTCCGGGCAGGCAACGATGATTTCCGAGGCCTCGCAGACTTTGGCGCGGAGCATGCCTTGAATGATTGCCGAAGCCATTTTGCCGGCACCGAGAAATGCGTATTTCATTGGCTGGAGGTTAGATTTTTCGAGGGTTTTTGCAAATGTTCAGTTGGCGAAAAATCATCCGATCACCGTGATGAGCCATTCCTGAAGCGTGGCATAGACGTTCATCTGAATCAGCGCCAATTCCCGGGGGTCATCGGGGTTGTCTACCTTGGCGCTCATTTCCTTTTCTGTGAACTGATGCAATTCGCAGAGGGCCAGGCGGGCCTGATTGAGAGCGGACAGCCATTGATCGATGTGCTGTGCGGGAATCCCAAACGAACAGCTGCCGTCCTCCTTGATCGTGGCACGCCGCAGGTCTGCGGCGACTGTGTCGCGAGCGGATTGAAATCCCGATTGCAATTCCGGTTGCACATAGGCCTTCCAGTCTTGATTCAAGTCATCGCATTCCATGCCGTCCGAGGGATCAGGAAAAAAGCGGGCCTCCACATCAGGGTCTCCGCACTCGGCGATTCCCTTGATCTGTTTGAGCATTTCAAAAAGCGGCTCACCAATGCCGTTGAAGCTCACCGTTCCATTCTCGAGAATTTGAACGCTGACCATCACGGTTGTGGGGCCTTTTCAAGGGTGGAGAGGAGGAGGTGTGTGTGAAGTTGCTGCACGTAAAGTTCGGCCTGCTCGCGTTCCCCGGTCCACACGATGGATCGTCCGTTTTTATGCACTTCCATCATGTGCTTTTCCGCCCGCGTGCGGTCATATCCGAATACGCGTCGGAAGATAAGCGTCACATAGCTCATCAAATTCACAGGATCATTGTGCACGACGACATTCCAAACCGAGTCGAGATCGGCTTGATCCTTGGTTTTGATGTCGGGAGTTTCAATGACAGCCATCGTAAAAAATCAGGCGCGGGAGCCAATCAAACGGCTCTTAGCATCTCAAGAGTAATTCACATTTCGCGAAAATTGCAAAACTTGCCTCCAGTGGCCTTCGCCGTGTAGATAAACCGCATGAAATCTGAAAAAACTTTCCAAATCGCCGTGCTGGCGGGTGACGGGATCGGACCGGAAGTCATGACCGAAGGTCTGCGCGTGCTGGAAGCCGCCGCTGCGAAATTCTCGCTGAATTTGAAATTTGACCACAAGCTTGTTGGCGGCGCTGCTATTGATGCCGCCGGCCGCGCCCTGCCTCAGGAAACGTTGGAAGCCTGTGAAAAAGCGGACGCGATTCTTTTTGGTTCCGTGGGTGGCCCGAAGTGGGAATCCCTGCCAGCGGCGGAACAACCGGAGCGCGCGGCGCTCTTGCCATTGCGCAAACATTTCGGCCTCTTTGCCAATTTGCGCCCTGGGGTTTGCCTGCCGGAATTGACCCATGCCTCCCCGCTGCATCCCCGTTTGGTCGAGGGTGGCTTTGACGTTCTCTGTGTGCGCGAACTCACCGGTGGTCTCTATTTTGGAGAACCAAAATACATCAAGAGCGAAGGCGGCGAGGAAA
>JBEIMO010000002.1:0-35634 GCA_040378625.1 Verrucomicrobiia bacterium
CGGTCTCATCGACCGCACGATGGATTTCTCGCCCTACAAGGCCATCATTCTGCCCGACGACATTCGCATCGACGACGAGTTGAAAGCCAAGCTGGACGCCTATCTGACTAAAGGCGGCAAGCTTGTCCTCTCGGGCGAAAGTGGTCTCTGGAAGGGTCGCGAAGCTTTTGCGTTTGATCTCGGAGCCGAGGATCAGGGCCTCAGCCCAAGCCATCCTCCAGAGGACGAGGCAAACCGCGGTCACGATTATGTTCTGCCCGTGCCGGAGCTTCGCCCTTCATTCGTCAACACGCCGCAGATCATGTATAGCCGCTCACACCGCATCCGCGTTACAGACGGCCAATCATTGGGTCAAATTTTTGACCCCTATTTCAACCGCACTTGGGAGCATTTCTGCAGCCACCAGCACACGCCGAACCAACTCGAGCCATCCGGTTTTGACTGCGGCGTGCGCCACGGAAACATCCTGTATTTTGCGCATCCAGTCTTCCTGCACTACCGGGCCTATGGAGCCGTGGCTTATCGCGAGTTCATCGTCCGGGCATTGCGCGCGTTTCTGCAAGATGGCGTATCGCTCGCCACAAACCTGCCTTCCACGGCTCGCGTTTCGCTCACTTCACAGAAGGATCGCTTTGTTCTGCATTTGCTCTACGCGCCAACAGTCAGCCGCGGGGGAGTCATTCAACTCTCTGGTGGCAACGCATCAGGTGGACGTAGTGTCGAAGTCATCGAGGATCTCCCGCCGCTCCATAACGTCGAAGTCACGTTGCGCTTGCCGAAGGTAAAAAAAGCCATCCTTGCGCCAAGCGGTGCGCCAGTTGATTTACAGCGCAACGGCGATACGGTGACAGTCCGTATCCCTGAATTTTCGTGTCACCAGATGATCGAGCTTCAAGGCTGACCGAATCGGTCGCCGACGAGGCAGAAATTATTCTGCGGTGAGGGCAAAGCGTTCGGAGCCGAGGAGGCCCGATTTTTCGAGGAAGTAGTCGTAGCCGCCGGGATAGGAGATCGCTTGCCCTGTGTTGATGTGGAGTATGCGGTTGGCGAGTTTGCGGATGAAATGGACGTCGTGTGAGATGAAGACGAGTGTGCCTTCGTAGGCTTCCAGAGCCAGAACGAGCGACTCGACGGTCAATATGTCGAGGTGCGTGGTGGGTTCGTCCATGAGGAGAAGGTTCGGGGGATTGACGAGGAACTTGATGAGGTTCAGACGGGTTTTTTCGCCGCCGCTAAGGACGGCGGTTTTTTTATGGATGTCATCTTTGCGAAAGAGGAAGGATCCAAGAATGCTGCGGGCCTCATCCTCGCGGAGGGTTCCGCTTGAGGCCATGATTTCATCAAGTAGGGAATTGTTAGGATCCAGCGTGGCGGCGCGGTGTTGGCTAAAGTATCCGATCTTGGAATTGTGACCATACTGGCAGGTGCCTTTTTGGTAGGGCACAACTCCGGCGAGAATTTTGAGAAGTGTGGATTTGCCCGCGCCGTTTGGTCCAACGAGGGCGGTTCGCTCACCGCGCTCGATGATGAGATCGAGGTTTTTATAAACCACATAGTCACCGTAAGCCATTTGGATGCCTTCGAGCATGACGGCGCGCTGGCCGCCGCGCTCGGGTTGGGGGATGCGAAAACGGAAGGGTTTGCGCGGAGGTTCTGGCCGTTCGATTTTTTCCATGCGCTCGATCTGCTTGATCTTGCTCTGAGCTTGAGCCGCTTTGGAGGAAACCGAGCGGAATCTGTCTGCGAATTCCTGAAGGGCGGTGATTTCCTTTTGCTGGTTTTTCCATGAGGCGTGCTGGATCTCATAGTTCCGCTCGCGCTGAGTCATGGCCTCGGAGTAGTTGCCTTTGTAGTGAACGAGTTTTTGATTGGAAATTTCGTAGACGTTGTCGATGAGGGCGTCCATGAACTCTCGGTCGTGAGAGATGAGCAGGAGGGCACTCGAGCAGGTTTTCAGGTATTGCTGGAGCCACAGCAGAGAAAGCAAGTCGAGGTGGTTTGTGGGCTCATCCAGAAGCAGGAGATCCGGCTCCATCACAAGGAGGCGGGCTAGGTGGGCGCGCATGACCCAGCCACCGCTCAGTTCCTTTGCGGGACGAATCCAGTCACTCTCGCGGTAGCCGAGGCCTTTGAGCATCTTCTTCGCTTTGGCCTCGATCTGGGGATTGTTCAGCGCCTCATGTTTTGCGTGGGCCTCAAGGTATTCTGGACCTTCCACGATGCCTTGGGCTTCCAAGGCGGCGAGCTGGGCTTCCAGCGCTTGAAATTCCCCGCTGCGGCCGGTGGCGATGTCCAAGGCCGATTCATCCCCTACGGCTTCGCCTTCCTGCGGGAGATAGCCAATCATCGTCCATTCGTCGCGCTGGATCGTGCCATCATCCGGTTCGTCTTTTTTTAGAATGAGAGAAAAAAGCGTCGACTTGCCTGCGCCGTTGGGTCCTACGAGTGCGGTTCGTTCGCCGTAGTTGACCTGCATGGCGGCGGAGTCGAATAAAACGCGGCCGCCATGGGATTTTCTGAGATTTCGGATGGTAAGCATGGCTTGATCGGTGTTTTTGACAGAATGAATTTACGGAATTGTGAGTGAGCAGAATCTGCTCCCATTTTTTGAAATTCTCTCCATTCGGGTAATTTTATCTCAAAATAAAAGCAAGAAAGCGGTTGTTGCTGAGGCAACGAACCGCTTTCTGGTTGATTGGATGGAATCGAGGATTAAGCGAGGTCTTCGCCCACAGTGTAGCGGGTGAAGCGGCGAATGATGATGTTTTCGCCGAGTTCCGCGATCTTGGATTTGACGAGATCTTGAATGGTAAGATCCGGGTTCTTGATGAAGGCCTGTTCAAGGAGGCAGATCGTGCCATAGAACTTCTCGATTTTGCCTTCGACAATTTTCTCCACGATGTTGGCGGGTTTGCCTACCACCTGACCGGCAGCGACGTCGCGTTCCCGGGCGAGGAGGGCTTCCGGCACTTGCTCGCGGGTTACGTAAATCGGATGTGCCGCAGCGATGTGGAGCGTAATGTCTTTAACGAAATCGCGGAAGATATCGTTTTTCGCAACGAAGTCTGTCTCGCAGTTGATTTCGACGAGCACGCCGACTTTGCCTTGCATGTGGATGTAAGAAGCAACAATGCCTTCTTTGGCGGCACGTGAGGCTTTTTTACTGGCGCTTGCAATGCCTTTTTTGCGGAGGATGTCCTCGGCTGTGGCAAGATCTCCATTGGCTTCGCTGAGGGCTTTTTTGCAATCCATCATCCCCGCGTTGGTTTTTTCGCGGAGTTCTTTAACGAGGTTGGCTGAAATTTCAGACATAGTGATTTTAAGGTGACCCGTCGGATTGACGGATCGGTCAGATCTATGGTTTTTACTCGGCTACTGCAGCGAGTTCAGGAGTCCGGGCCTTGGCGGATGTGCCTTTGGCTTCGAGGATCGCCTGAACGAGTTTGGAGAGGATGACCCGGATCGAGCGAATAGCGTCGTCGTTGCCGGCGATTGGGTATTCGATAGTCTCAGGGTTGCTGTTGGTATCCACGATCGCAATGATTGGGATTCCGAGGCGGTTGGCTTCGGCAACGGCGATCTCTTCGCGAAGGGTGTCGATAACGATGAGGGCGTCTGGAAGTTTTTCCATCGAAACAATACCACCGAGGTTATGGAGCAGTTTGGCTCCCTCGCGACGGATCGATGAGGCTTCAGCCTTGTTGATTTTGGCAAAGGCAGGCGATTTTTCGAGAGCCTGGATTTCTTTGAGGCGTCCCACGCTGCGGCGGATCGTTGTGAGGTTGGTGAGTGTTCCACCGAGCCAGCGTTGGTTGACGTAGAGTTGTCCAGTCGCTTCGGCCGCTTCGCGGACGGCTTCCTGTGCCTGCTTTTTCGTGCCAACAAACAATACCTTGCCGCCGCCTTGGATCAGCTTCTTGAGGTAAGATGTGGAGTTCTCGAGTTGATCGATCGTGAGGGCGATATCGATGATGTAGATCGAGTTCTTTTCCTCAAGGATGTAATCGCGCATTTTCGGATTCCATCGTTTGGTTTGGTGTCCGTAGTGGACGCCGGCCTCGAGGAGTTCCGTCATGAGTTCGACGTTCGGTTTTTTTACTGATGCTTCTGACATGTTGGTATTGTGGGATTAGCTGGCGGCTTTTTGTGATTCTTCGTTGGTTGTGGATTCAAAGGAATCAACCGGTTGGCTGAGTTCGATGTCCCGGTAGGCTTTGAAACCTGTTCCCGCAGGAATGAGGTGGCCCATGATGACGTTTTCTTTGAATCCGCGGAGTCGGTCAACTCTGCCGAGTGTTGCGGCTTCGGTCAACACGCGTGTGGTGTCTTGGAACGATGCAGCCGAGATGAAGCTGTCGGTCTCGAGGGCAGTCTTGGTGATGCCCAGAAGAACTGGTGTGGCTTCGGCTGGTTTACCGCCCTTTTTGATAACTTCTTCGTTTTCGGCTTCGAAAGCGAGGCGGTCGACTTGATCGCCCCAGAGCAATGTGGTGTCACCTTGTTCGGTGATTTTCACCTTGCGGAGCATCTGGCGAACGATGATTTCGATGTGCTTGTCGTTAATTTCAACGCCTTGCAGACGGTAAACTTCCTGAACCTCGTTGAGGAGGTGTTCTTGGAGTTCCTGAGGTCCACAGATGTCGAGAATTTCGTGCGGCACAACAGGTCCTTCTGTGAGTTGCTGGCCCTTCTTAACGTGATCGCCCTTGAACACGATGATGTGTTTGTTGAGCGGTATGAGGTGTTCTTCCTCTTGTTTGGTATCGGGATCCGTAACAATGAGGCGGCGTTTTGCGCGGACGGTTCCTCCGATGTCAACAATACCATCGATTTTCGCGATGTCTGCGGCATCTTTCGGACGGCGGGCTTCGAAAAGCTCGGCCACACGTGGGAGACCACCAGTGATGTCCTTTGTCTTGCCGATCTTACGAGGCGTTCTTGCGACACGTTGTCCGGCTGGCACTTTAGCGCCTTCCTTCACTTCGATGTGAGCGCCTGCAGGGATCGAGTAGCTGGCGAGAACATTTTTGGCTTCGTCCACAATGATAATTTGTGGGTGAAGATCTTCTTTGTGCTCGATAACAACTGTTCCGCGAACGCCTGTGGACTCGTCGATTTCCTGACGGATTGTGACGCCAGGGATCATGTCGCGGAATTCGATGCGACCAGCTTTTTCTGTGATGATCGGAACGTTGTAAGGATCCCACTGAATGAAGGTCTCGCCTTTTTTAACAGTTGCACCATCGGCCAGAGAGATGACCGAACCGACAACCACCACGTGGCTTTCGAGTTCGCGGCCGTCTTTGGCGTGGAGTGTCACTGTGCCGTTCTTGTTTAGAACAACGAATGTTTTTTCAACGGTTTCAACGACCTTGAGTTCGTTGAAGCGGACCGTTCCGTCGTTCTTCGCTTTGATGATTGGCTGTTTGAATGTCTGGCTCGCAGCACCACCCACGTGGAAGGTTCGCATCGTGAGCTGAGTGCCGGGTTCGCCGATCGACTGAGCCGCGATGATACCGACGGCTTCACCGAGTTTAACCATTCCTCCAGTGGAGAGATTGCGGCCGTAGCATTTGATACAAATACCGCGTTTCGATTCGCAAGTGAGTGCCGAGCGGATCTTGAGTTGCTCGTGGCCGATTTTTTCCAGAGCGGCAGCGATCTCTTCATCCACAAGCTGACCGTCTTTAATGATGGCTTTGCCGTTGATAGGATCTTTGACTGTTTCGCAGCTGGTGCGGCCAATGATGCGGGTTGAAAGACTGACGACTTCTTCGTCACCTTCGTAGATCGGGCGGACAACGATGCCATTGGATGTTTGGCAGTCATCAATGGTCACGATCACGTCTTGAGCCGCATCAACAAGCTTGCGGGTCAGGTAACCGGAGTCGGCCGTTTTGAGAGCCGTATCAGCGAGACCCTTACGGGCACCGTGAGCGGAAATGAAGTATTCAAGAACCGTGAGGCCTTCGCGGAAGTTCGCGGTAATTGGCTGTTCGATGATTTCGCCCGAAGGTTTAGCCATCTGACCGCGCATACCGGCAAGCTGTTTGACCTGGGTGCGGTTACCGCGAGCGCCAGAGTCAACCATCATGAACACAGGGTTCATGTCGCGACGTCCGTCATTGTATTCCAATGTGCGGAAGAGGGCGTTGGCGATTTCTTCACCCGTGTGGGTCCAGATATCTTGCACTTTGTTCTTGCGCTCGCCATCGGTGATGATGCCTCGGCGGTATTGTTTTTCGACCTCAGCGACTTCGCGGTAGGCTTTTTCGAGGAGTTGTTCTTTCTCCTTCGGAATGATCATGTCATTGATTCCGATGGAAACGCCCGCGCGGGTCGCTTCACGGAAGCCAAGAGCCTTGAGACGGTCGAGGGTTTCGACAGTCGTTTGTTGGCCTGAGGCTTTGTAGCAACGCCAGATGATGTCAGAGAGTTGTTTCTTACCGCAGACTTTGTTGTAAAAACCAAGAGCCTTTGGCCAGATTTGGTTAAAAACAACGCGACCAATGGTGGTTTCAATCACGCGTTTTGACGGGTCACCATAAATGGTGTCCGTGGCGTAATCGGGGTTCAGGAAAAGAATCCGTGTGTGTGTGCGAACGGAACGTTCCGCAAGGGCCAATTCCACTTCATCCGCATTGGAGAAGATAGGAAGGCGTTTCTCTTTGGCTGCGTCCTCACCGCGAGGTTTCTGGGTGAGGTAGTAGCAACCGAGAGGAATGTCCTGCGAAGGCGTTGTGATTGGTTTTCCGCTGGATGGCGAGAAAATGTTGTTCGGGGCCAGCATGAGCATGCGGGCTTCCATTTGCGCCTCGGTGGAGAGAGGCACGTGAACAGCCATTTGGTCACCGTCGAAGTCCGCATTGTAAGCTGTGCAAACAAGCGGGTGAACGCGGATCGCCTCGCCTTCGATCAAAATCGGCTCGAAAGCTTGGATCGAGAGCCTGTGCAACGTCGGCGCACGGTTCAGGAGAACCGGGTGGCCCTTGGTGACCTCTTCGAGGATATCCCAGACTTCAGGAGTTTGACGTTCGATGAGTTTCTTAGCGCTGCGAACGGTGTGGACGTAGCCGAGTTCTTTGAGGCGGCGGATGATGAATGGCTCAAACAAAACGAGCGCCATCTTCTTGGGAAGACCGCACTGGTTGAGCTTCAATTCCGGTCCGATAACGATAACCGAACGGCCCGAGTAGTCCACGCGTTTGCCGAGAAGGTTCTGTCGGAAACGGCCACCTTTGCCTTTGAGCATGTCGCTCAAAGATTTCAATGGGCGGTTCGCTGCGCCAGTTACTGCGCGGCCATGACGTCCATTGTCAAAGAGCGCGTCAACGGATTCCTGCAACATGCGTTTTTCGTTGCGGATGATGACTTCTGGCGTTTTGAGCTGGAGAAGGGTGCGCAGACGGTTGTTGCGGTTGATAACGCGGCGATAGAGATCGTTGAGGTCGGAGGTCGCGAAACGGCCGCCTTCGAGGGGCACGAGCGGACGCAGGTCCGGAGGAATGACCGGAAGAACGTTCAGGATCATCCACTCTGGGCGAGTCTTGGATTCGGCAAATCCTTGGACGAGCTTCAAGCGCTTGGCGAGTTTTTTGCGGACTTGCTTGCTCTTGGTGTTCTCCATGGAGGCTTCGATCTCAACATGAAGCGCAGACAGGTCGATGTTTGAGAGTAGCTTTTGGATCGCTTCGGCGCCCATGCTGGCCGCGAAGTTTTCGCCATATTGATCCTCCGCGTCGCGGTATTCCGCTTCGGTGAGGAGTTGGCAACGCTCAAGTGGTGTGCTGCCTGGATCGATAACAACGTAATCTTCGTAATAAATGACGCGCTCGAGCTGGCGGGATGTCATATCTAACATCAAGCCCAACCGGGATGGCATGCATTTATAGAACCAGATGTGCGATACAGGAACAGCGAGGTCGATGTGACCCATGCGTTCGCGGCGCACGCGGGAGAGGGTGACCTCAACGCCGCAACGATCACATATAACGCCTTTGTGTTTGATGCGTTTGTATTTGCCGCAGGAGCACTCCCAGTCGCGTGTTGGACCGAAAATACGTTCGCAAAACAAACCGCCTTTTTCAGGTTTGAATGTGCGGTAGTTGATGGTCTCCGGATTTTTTACTTCGCCTTTGCTCCAGCTGCGCATCACATCGGGTGATGCGACAGTGATGGCAACCTCGTCAAAACCGACCGGCTTCGATTCCCCAATGGCTTCGCGGAAATTAATCTCTTTCATGTGTGATTTGGATCGTCAAGTTGGGTTTAGTTTTGTGGATCAGGCAATACCTTCACCAAGAGCGGGTTGTTTTCCGCCGACGCGAACGTCGAGGCCGAGGCCTTGCATTTCTTTGATGAGCACGTTGAAGGATTCCGGTGTTCCGGCTTCGAGCGAATTATCGCCCTTCACAATGCTTTCGTAGATGCGCGTGCGTCCGGGCACGTCATCCGATTTGACCGTGAGAAGTTCCTGGAGCGTGTAAGCGGCTCCGTAGGCTTGGAGCGCCCAAACTTCCATTTCTCCGAAGCGCTGGCCACCATATTGGGCCTTGCCGCCGAGCGGTTGCTGGGTGACGAGGCTGTATGGTCCAACGGCACGGGCGTGAATCTTATCTGCAACCAAGTGGCCGAGTTTCAGCATGTAGATGTAACCGACAACGACTTGTTGATCGAATGGTTCGCCAGTGAGTCCATCGTAAAGTGTGGACTTGGCGTTTTCGTTGATCCAAGTAAAGCCTTCGACTTTACGGGCCTCGTTGAGGAATTCGCGAATCTTGGATTCAGGAATACCATCGAACACCGGTGTCGCGACTTTGAAGCCGAGGGCTTTTGCTGCAACGCCCAAGTGGGTTTCAAGAACTTGCCCAACGTTCATTCGGCTTGGCACGCCCAGTGGGTTGAGAACGATGTCAACGGGAGTTCCGTCTGCCAAATATGGCATGTCTTCTTCTGGAACAATCTTGGCAACGACGCCTTTGTTTCCGTGGCGACCGGCCATTTTATCACCCACGCTGAGCTTGCGCTTGCTGGCGATGTAGACCTTGACTTGTTTGATGATGCCGGGATCGATGTCATCACCGCTTTCAATGCGGCCCAAGTTGGCATCGCGCTCGTTTTCGAGATCGACGAACTTGTGTTCAAATTGACCGATGATTTCGTTGATTTTGTTGCGGATCGGGCTTGGGTCGATTTCAACGTGGTTGTAAACGCCAGCGAGTTTGCGAAGCAGTTGCTTGGTGATCTTGCGGTTCGCAGGAATGATGATTTCGCCAGTCTGAGCGTTAACAACATCAAGCGGTATCTTCTCGTTCAGAAGGATATTCGCCAGCGCGGCGGTGAGTTGATCGTGCATCTCATCCTGACGCTTCTTGTAATCCTCAAGGATCATCTTCTGTTGGCGTTTGGATTCCGCTGGAGTCATCTTGCTGCGAGTGACCTCTTTTTTCGAGGAAACCTTTACATCCATGACGATTCCGTAGGTTCCAGATGGAACAGTGAGCGAAGTGTCTTTAACGTCAGCGGCCTTTTCACCGAAGATCGCACGGAGGAGGCGTTCTTCGGGAGCCAATTCGGTTTCGCTCTTTGGAGTGATTTTTCCAACAAGGATATCGCCGGGTTTAACTTCAGCACCGATGCGGATGACGCCATCGCTTCCAAGGTTTTGGAGTGCTTCTTCGCTGATGTTTGGAATGTCGCGGGTGATTTCTTCTGGTCCGAGCTTGGTGTCACGGGCGCCGATTTCGAATTCATCGATGTGGATGGAGGTGTAGATGTCCTCTTTCACCACACGCTTCGAGATCATGATAGCGTCTTCGAAGTTATAACCATTCCAAGGCATGAACGCGACGAGCACGTTGCGACCGAGAGCGAGTTCACCTTTTTCGGTATTTGGACCGTCGGCAATGACTTCACCCTTCTTGATCGATTGGCCTTTACGGACGATCGGTTTCTGGTTGATGCACGTGCTGGCATTCGAACGCATGAACTTGCGGAGTTCATGGACAAAAACACCATTTTCCGGATCGTGTTTGATCTTCTTCTTACCTTCTGGAAGCGATCCGTCCTTGGTGATGACGATTTGATTCGAGGTGACGGAGGCTACTTTTCCAGATGCTTCCGAGCAAATCACCGCGCGAGAATCGCGGGCCACGCGGCCTTCGAGACCAGTTCCCACGAGAGGAGACTCGGAGACAAGAAGTGGCACACCTTGGCGTTGCATGTTCGATCCCATGAGAGCGCGGTTCGCGTCGTCATGCTCAAGGAAAGGGATCAAGCCAGCCGCAACAGAAACGAGCTGCTTCGGCGAGACGTCCATGTATTGGATTAAGGATGGCTCGACTTCGAGGAAATCGCCACGATAACGGGCGGAAATTTTCTCACCAGTGAGATTACCTTTGCCATCAACGGAGGAATTAGCCTGCGCGATGTAGAAGTTTTCATCACGATCGCCGCTCAGGTATTCCACATCATCGGTCACGCGGCCATTGACGACCTTGCGGTATGGAGTTTCGATGAAACCAAATTCATTGATGCGCGCAAACGTGCTCAAGGAACTGATCAGACCGATGTTTGGACCTTCCGGCGTTTCAATCGGGCAGATACGGCCGTAGTGGGATGGATGAACGTCGCGGACTTCAAAGCCAGCGCGGTCGCGGCTGAGGCCTCCTGGCCCGAGAGCGGAGAGACGGCGTTTGTGCGTCAATTCCGAGAGCGGGTTCGTTTGATCCATGAACTGGCTCAACTGGCTCCGACCGAAGAAATCACGAACGACAGCGCTCAATGACTTCGGATTGATTAATTTCTGCGGAGTGATTTGATCTGTATTGGCATCAAAAAGGGTCATACGCTCACGAACGAGACGTTCTGTGCGGGCCAGACCAACGCGGCACTGGTTGGCGAGAAGTTCACCAACTGTGCGGACGCGGCGGCTGCCGAGATGGTCGATGTCATCGGTCATTCCATCGCCAGCGCGGAGACGGACGAGATATTTCATCGCGGCTACGAAATCATCTTTCGTGAGCGTGCGCTCGGTGTCGCTGACTTTGAGGTTCAGCTTTTGATTGATCTTGTGACGTCCAACGCGTCCGAGATCGTAGCGTTTGGCGTCAAAGAAAAGGCGCTTGAGCATGCTGCGCGAGTTTTGAACTGTTGGCGGATCGCCAGGGCGCAGTTTGCGGTAGATATCCTTCAAGGCCTCATCTTCATCATGGGCCGGATCCTTCTTGAGGGATTTGATGATCGTGTCGTCGTCCTTGGTGTCAACCACCTTGACGGTTTTATGTCCGAGACCAATCAGCGCACGAACGATTGCGGTTGTGAGAGGCTCAAATGCCCGGGCCACGGTGATCTCGCCATCGCGGATGTCAGCGATCAGAACCTTGGTTGCGATTTCCTCTTCGTCGAGTTTCTCGCTGAGTTTGAGGTCTTGGGTTTTGTAGAAAAGATTGATGATATCCTCGTCGCCTGGGAATCCGAGCGTGCGGAGGAAAGTGGTCGCCAAAAATTTGCGGCGGCGTTTGCGGCGATCCAGATAAACGTAGAGGAGGTCGCTTGTGTCGAATTGAACTTCAATCCAGGAACCACGATCCGGGATGATGCGGAATCCATGGAGGATTTTGCCATTCGTATGAACCGAGGTTTCAAAGCAAATGCCAGGCGAGCGATGAAGTTGGGAAACAACCACGCGTTCTGCGCCGTTGATCACAAAGGTGCCCTGCTGTGTCATGAGCGGGAGTTCGCCCATGTAAACTTTTTCTTCTTTGGTGCTACGTTCGTCTTTGTAGCGGAAAGTGACGTAAAGGGGAGCGCTGTAGCTCAGGCCTTCGCGCTGGGATTCCAGAGCGGATGTCTTGGGTTCGCCGAGTTCATAGGCGACAAAATCCAAGGACGATTTGTCTTCGTAACCGAAAATAGGGAAAAATTCGCGGAAGACAGCCTGAAGGCCGATGTCGCGGCGTTTAGATGCAGGGACATCTTTTTGAAAAAACTCGTTGTAGGAATTGACCTGCAACTCGATGAGGTTTGGTGGCTCGATGGCCTCTTTCAATTTTCCGAAATGGATGCGTTCAGACATGATTTTATGCGGTGCCGCGGGTTGTTTGCCGGTTTAGCCGGCTGGGTTCATCGTTCTCTTTCCAAAAACGAAAAAGGCCGCCAGGAAGGGTAGGGGAAATTCCCCCGACACTTTTCGTGGACGGGTCGTTTTGTTTTTATTGATGGAGTGAGTCAGATGACAGGTTTTGCTAATAAAGCGAACGGGAAACTTTAAGGAACTCCGCAGAGAGGTCAAGATATTTTCGAGACCTCTCCGCGGTGTTACAAACTGGCTTACTTGATTTCGACCTTGGCGCCGGCGGCTTCGATCTTTTTCTTGATCTCGGCGGCTTCGTCCTTGGTGACGCCCTCTTTGAGGGTCTTTGGTGCGCTTTCGACGAGGGCTTTGGCTTCGGCGAGGCCGAGTCCGGCCACAGCGGCGCGCACTTCTTTGATGACGCCGATCTTGTTCGATCCGGCATCAGTGAGGATAACGTCGAAGGAGGTTTTTTCCTCAGCAGGTGCTGCTGCGGCTCCGCCAGCGGCTCCACCAGCTGCGGCTACTGCCACAGGAGCTGCGGCGCTAACGCCCCATTTTTCTTCGAGTTGTTTGACGAGGTCGGCGATTTCAAGGACGGTGAGTCCGCTGAGCTGGTCGACGAGTGCATTTGTGTCTGCCATAGTATTGGTATTTTGTGGTGTCGTCGCTCCCCGAAGCTTCGGGAAAATTGAGCTTGGCAGCTGCCAGGCCGACGAGGAACCGGTTTATGTTTTCTTGTTGCTCGTCCACTCGCCTTGCGGTTGATGGACGAAATAGTTTTCTTACTGAAGTGAATCGGCTTTGGCTTTGAGGACTCGGGCGAGGCTCGCACCGGGCTCGTTGAGCACGCGGACGAACTGGCTGGCTGGAGTCTGGAGAAGGCCAAGGAGCTTGGCGCGGAGTGCGTCTTTGCTTGGAAGATCGGCGAGGACTGCTACTTGATCCGCTGTAAGAGGAGCGTTATCAAGAACGCCAGCGCGGACGTTTGGCTTTTTGAACTCGGCGGCAAAGGTCTTGAGAACCTTGGCAGCGGCGCAGATGTCACTGTCACCGGTGACCATGGCGGTCTGTCCAGCGAGTGAATCGGAAATTTCAGGCATCTGAAGTTCCTGCGCGGCGATACGGAGGAATGTGTTCCTCACGACGTTCATCTTGGCGCCAGCTTCGCTGAGGCGTATTCTCAAGGTTTCGAAATGCGGCACTTTCATGCCGGTGAAGTCAACGATGAGGAGATATGGCGAGGCTTTGAGTTTCTCGCGGACGTCGGAGACGATTAATGTTTTCTCGGGTCTCATGGGATCAAATGATTAGTGTTTCAGGAATGGCGATGGGTCCACAGAGAGACCGGGTGACATTGTGGCGCTCAGGGTGATCGCGCTAACGAACGATCCTTTGGCCGTTGCTGGGCGGGCTTTGATGACCGAGTCGATAACGGCGGTGCCATTTTCCACGAGGGATTTTTCATCAAATGAAAATTTGCCGACCGGGACGGCGACGTTGCCGTTTTTGTCGAGCTTGAATTCCACGCGACCGGCTTTTACTTCCTTGACGGCTTTGGCCGTGTCGTCGGTGACTGTTCCGGTTTTCGGATTGGGCATCAACCCACGTGGTCCGAGAACGCGACCGAGTTTGCGAACTTCGGCCATGGCAGAAGGAGTGGCGATGGCGACATCGAAGTCGGCGAAACCGCCGGTGACCTTTTTGAGGAGGTCTTCATATCCGACATGCTCAGCGCCGGCTTCTTTGGCGGCTTCAGCGGCTTGTCCGCTTGCGAAAACAAGAACACGAACATTTTTACCGCTGCCGTTTGGAAGTGGGCAGGTGCCGCGAACCATTTGGTCGCTTTGCTTAGGATCAACACCAAGTTTGATGGAGAGAGTGACCGTTTGGTCGAACTTTGGAGCAGGCAGGCTCTTCAAAGTTTGAATAGCATCATTCAGCGTGTATTTGCGCTGGCTTTCGATTTTTGCTGCCGCGGCGCGGTAGCGTTTGCTGCGTTGTTTTTGCATTGTATTTGTGCAGTGCTAGCGACCATCCGGTCTCCTGCGATTGACTGTTTTTCCCTTTAGTTGGGAGGCGAGAGACTAGTAAGGAATCTTGGTATGTCAAACAAATTTCCAAAAAAAAATTGACTAAGATATCAAGGGGCTTAGTGTTCGCGACCCGCTGAGTTTTATCCGCGGAGATAACTATGAAAGCCCAATACATCGAAGAAGCCTCCAAAGTCATTCCTGAGTCTCAAATCCTCATCAATCTGGTTTCGCGCCGCGTCCGTCAGCTCAATGCCGGTAGCCGTCCACTGGTTGAGGTTGATCTGGGTCTTGGCCTCGCTGATATTGCCCTTATTGAGATCGCCAGCGGCAAAATCGGCGTCTCGCCCGTTTCTGCAAGCGAGGCGTAATTGCCCCTTCTGCGGTCAACTGCCGCATTATGTCTGCCGAAATCACGACCAATCGAAAAGCTTTCCGGGACTTTCAAATCCTGGAAAAGTTTGAAGCTGGGCTGGAGCTCAAGGGAACAGAGGTCAAATCGATTCGTGCAGGCCTGGTTTCACTGCAAGGCGCATTTGCGCGTCTTCAAAATGGAGAACTTTATCTTTTTGACGTTTCCATCCAGCCCTACGAGCGGGCGAGCCATGAACAGCATGAAGCCAAGCGGGCGCGCCGGCTTTTGATGCACCGGGTGGAGATTGATAAACTCACAGGTTCCATGGAACGCGATGGGCTCACGATTCCTGCGTTAAGGCTGTATTGGAAAAAAGGCCGCGTGAAAGTCGAACTGGGCTTGGGCAAAGGAAAGCTCGCCGCAGATAAACGCATGGATTTGAAAAAGCGAGTGGAGACGAGGGAAGCCGAGAGGGCGGTCTCTTCTTTCAATAAAAAACATCGCTGAATTTTGAAGTCAGGATTCGATTCCCTCCAGCAAGGAAGCGGCTTCGCGAGCATATTGGAAACCTGATGGGCGCTTGTCAGGATCTGTTCTTTTAGAGAGGAGCATGACTTTAAATTGCACCCCCATTGTTTCGGGGTGGAGCAGCATGCGAAGAGAACGTAGTTTTTTTATCGTCTCTGGAGAGGGATGCTGGGAGTCGAGTGATTGCAGAAGATGCGTGGCCGCGCCGACAAGAAAATGATGTTGGTCTGTGAAGCCGCATAAATTCAGGTCTTCCGCGATGGCGTCTCTTGCGAGCGCCGAAAAATCCACGTGCGCTGTGATGTCTTTCAATCCAGGATTTTCGAGAGGCAATGCGTCGCGCCGATGATTGGAATAGCAGGCGAGTGTCCCTTGGGTGCGGTGAGGAGCATACAGTTCGGATTCGCTCATTCCGTAGTCGGTCGCGAGCAGAAAGCCTCGCTGCATTTTTTGGGATAACGAACGAATCAACTCACTTTGCCCGACCCTGCGTTCTGTTGTGTATTCATCGGGCCGTGAAGGGAGCCCTTTGACGTTGATCGGTTGCTCGGAAGGTTGGAAAAAAAACGCACCATCTTCACCATTCACTAAAAGGGAATGCCAGTTGCCATTCAAGGATTGGAGCAGATCCACAGGCAGCGCATCAAAAAGTTCATTCGAAAAATGGACTCCACAAAAAGGCGTAAGTTCATAGGGAGATTGAACCCAAGAAACAGGAAGGCCTGAGAGAGTTTTAGCCTGTTTTTTTTGAAGAACCGGCAAAGGTTCGATGAGGACAAGCTTTGCGTTTTGAAGCAGCGAGTGGGGCAGAGCTTCAAAGACATCTTTGGAAAGGCGGCCATCATTGGCGCCTTGCTCAACAAGAGTGAAATCAGTTGGCCTGCCGAGCAGTTCCCACATTTCTACAATTTGCCCGGCGAGGACTTCTCCATAAACCGGGCCGATGCTGACATTGGTAAAAAAATCTCCACCCTTTCCAACGGCGGCTCGACCGGAGGCGTAGTATCCATCGATGGGATCGTAGAGCGCGAGTTCCATGAAGCGCGAAAACTTCATGGGACCTGTTGAGGAAATTTCGGCGGCGATCCGCGTGCTAAGGTTTGGTGACCTCGCGCACATAGACGTTGAGTTGCCCACCTGTGCTCTCACGCACTTCCATCACTTGGAAGGGACGTCGCGCATCGCGTGTCACAGAACTTCCATCCGATGGGGCCTTCATGCCGTTGGGATATTGGACGATAATTCGGACATTGTCTCCTTTGCCACCGAATGATCCGCGCTGGGCGGGGCGAAGAACGGCTTTATCGGAACCGGCGGCAGTTACCACGAAGTTACCTTGCAGATAAACTCTGTCTTCAGATGCCGATTTGTTTGCCAATAGGGAAACATCTTCGGAACTGACCAGACGTCCTCGAGGCATGCGGCCTGGATCATAGACCGTCCATTCTTTCGAATTAGCTGGAGCAATTGCCTTAGGTGTTGGAGTCGGAGTGGCAACAACCACAGCAGGAGTAGGGGTGGGAGTCGGAGAGGATTTGGGTGTGACGGAAGGGCGAGGCGCGGGAGTTGGCGTCGCTGCGGCGATGAGCGGAGTTGGTGCCGGTGTTGCAACAGGCAATGGAACGGGAGTAGGTGCGGGAATCGGGCTCGTTGGTGGTTCTGGACTTGGTTCCGGAATAACTATTGGCTTCTCAACGCGGGTAAGCTTTTGCTGATTGTTGGCCAATTCGGTTTTGGCGGGAGGTTCTTTTTCCTTCGTGGCCAGTTTGGCCTTGCGGCGGAAGTGGAGATATTTTTCATCCGCTTCACTCTGGGTTTTAGCGGAAACAACGGGCAGTCCGGCACCGACATTGAGGTCCGAAGGAGGATCTAGGGTGAATGTTCCATCAGTCGTTGCCGATTCATAGCTCGGATATAAAATCGAAACGGTAGTCAGTTTAACGCGTCCGTCGCGCATTTGTTCGACGTTGATAATGGCAGCGAGTTCATTTTCTCGCTTCAGGTCGATGTCCAAGCCCGTCAGCAGAGTTCGGTGGAGCATTGGAACAACGCGTTTATCTGCGCAAAAAATCTGCTCAACGAGAAGGTTGGGGTTTTCCTTTGACTGCGCCAAAGCAACAACGCCGGAAACGAAAAAATTGTCTTTCTTGAGTTCGTAGGAATCCAAAATATTAAACGTTCCCACCACATAAGGAACCAATCCATCAGCCGGTTTGTAATTTCGGATATAGTTGCGGAGAAGCGTCTCGTTGGTGCGCGCGAGTTGACGGGGCTTCATTTTGCCATAGCGCTCCATGATCTGCGGGGCGCGGAGAAATTCTCCACGCGGGGCAGCGGTTAGTTCGAAGCGTTTTGGCGTGTCGATTTTTTTCAGCTTGCTGAGGATCTGATAGCTGAAGGGTTTTTCGGGATGACCGAAGATGTAATAACTGCCGATCCAGCAAGCGACCGCAACGCCTATAAAAATGAGAATGATTACGGTCCATCCAAAGATCCCGCTATCGCGTCTACTGGATAATCCCTCGGAGGCCTGGTCCGTATCGTTGAACCATGCGCTGTTATTGTTTCTTCCGTTATCCGAGGCCATGAATGAAATTAGGCTGAGTGCTCAAACGATGTTCCGCAGCCGCAGGATCGGGTAGCGCGGGGGTTGCGGATTCTAAAGCCTGCTCCGGAAAGACCGTCTTCATAATCCAGCGTGCAGTCATTCAAATATGTTGCACTTTCTGGATCGACAAAAACTTTTGCTCCCAAGTGTTCGGCGGTCAAATCGTCTGAGCGGGGCATGTCGAGATTCATGACATATTGGAGGCCTGCACAGCCACCTTTTTCCACTGCCAACCGCAAGCCGTCCCCTGAGCCTTTGGAGGCAATCAGGTCTATGAGGGCAGTTGCGGCTTCGTCAGTAAGTTTGATCACGTTCTTTTCTTAAGAACGATTCCGTGCAAAGTCAAACGGCATGGGAAAGATTCGATTGCTGTCAGATGAAGTAGCTAGCCAAGTTGCGGCAGGCGAAGTCGTGGAAAGACCGGCCTCCGTGGTCAAAGAACTCGTCGAAAACAGCATCGATGCAGGCGCGAGGAGGGTCATTGTGGAGTTCGCGCGTGGAGGAACCCAACTGATCCGTGTGGTGGATGATGGTTCCGGCATGGATCGCGAGGATGCACTCCTGAGCCTTGAGCGCCATGCCACGAGCAAAATCCGCTCGGCAGGGGATCTGGCTTCAGTTGTGACGATGGGCTTCCGCGGGGAGGCGTTGCCGAGTATCGCGAGCGTTTCCCGTTTTCGTTTGGTCACGCGTCCGCATGGCGCAGATGCTGGAACGGAGATTCAAATCGCCGGTGCAAAAATCGAGTCGGTTGCAGACAGCGGGGAAGCGCCTGGCACTTCGATTGAAGTCAAGGCACTCTTCTACAACATTCCCGCTCGAAAAAAATTTCTGCGTGGAGAGGAAACTGAATCCGCCCACATTCTTCATCAAATGCAATCGTTGGCGATTGCGCATCCAAGCGTTGGCATGACGCTTATTCGCGATGGACGCCGATTGTGGCAGGCGGCGGCGACGGATGATATGGGAGTGAGAATCCGTGATCTCTTCGGATCGGATTTCATCGGAAGGCTCATGCCTGTTGACCTGTGGGAGGAAAATGGAATTCGGATCGAGGGATTTTTAGCAAAACCGGGCGAGGGGAGGCCGGACCGTGAGCAGCAATTTGTTGTCTTAAACAACCGCGTGGTTCAGTGCCCTCCGGTTTTTCAGTCGCTCCGTGAAGCCTATGCCGAAGCTTTGCCTCGAGGAAGACATCCGCTCGGAGTTCTGCGGGTGACTATGGATCCGTTGGCGTTTGACTGCAACGTGCACCCCGCGAAGCGTGAGATTCGCCTGCACCGTCCCGACCTTCTTCGGCAGGCTGTTTATAATGTGGCAAGAAACGCGATTGAAAAACTGCGCGTGCCTCCGGTTGTTGTGCCGTCTTCCGTTTCTCAAGCAATGCCGCCCCCAGTGTTCCAGCCAACCATCCAGCCAACCAATAGGGAAACGCCGCTGCCACCGTCTGCGCCAAGGCCAGAGCCTTCGCGTCCTGCTTTTTCGCCACCGCCGCAGATGGAACTTCCGGTTTGCCCGCCTCAAAATCAAGAGCCCGAGCCTCCGCGCGAGGAATTTCAAATCATCGGCGGGCTGGGTGAAAATTGGGTTCTCATGGAGGGAGGCGAGGGCTTGGTGTTGCTGGATGCTCGAGCGGCTTCCGAGCGTATTCTTTTTGAGAACTTGCGGAGAGAGGCCAATGCCGGAGGCGCTTCTTCGCAGAGGCTGTTACTGCCTTCCGTGGTCGAGTTGACCGCAAAGGACGCTGTTTGGATTTCTGAAAATCTGGAAGCTTTGCATTCCGCTGGATTTTTGCTGGAGCCCTTTGGCGGGACCTCCTTCAAGGTCGAAGCGATGCCTGCATGCCTGGCCGTGCGGGATGCTCGCGATGCCTTGCTGGATCTCTGCGAAACCCTGCGGGCTACGGGTCTTTTGGGGGCTGGTCAACCAGTCATGGATGCCCTAATTCGCTCTGTCTCCCGACTGGCGGCTTTAAATGGATTTGAATATGAGGAAGGCCGTGCGCGCCGATTGGTGCAGGAGTTGCTCAAATGCGAACTTCCTTATGCCTGCCCGCAGGGACGCCCTACAATGATCCAGTGGTCGTTCGCTGAGTTGGAAAGAAAGTTCGGGCGATAACAAAGCTGCTCTGGCGAGGGGCCAAAAAAATTCCCGATACTGGATTGCGGGGATTCCAGAGATGTGAGATATCAAAGACCATCATGCCCGACCTGAGGATTGAGCCTGCGACATTGGATGACCTTTCCGAACTAACGGAACTCCTGCACGACCTGTTCACGCAGGAATCCGATTTCACACCCAACCGGGAGAAGCAACTTCGTGGACTGCGGTTAATTCTAGAGCAACCCTCGCGGGGAAGAGTCTTCGTCATTCGCAATGAGCGGATGATTGTCGGAATGATCAATCTGTTGATCACCATTAGCACCGCCGAAGGAGGATTTGTGCTGATGTTGGAGGATTTGGTGATTCACCGGGAACATCGCGGACGGGGATTGGGTTCGAAATTGCTTCAACACGCCTTCCATTTCGCGCAGGAGAAAAAGTTTTTACGTATCACTCTTCTCACCGATGAGAATGAGGAAGCGAGGCCGTTCTACCTGAAACACGGATTTACGGAGAGCACGATGCGGCCAATGCGTTTCATCCTGCCCAATGAATCCTGATTTGTCTTTTGCCCGTGTGGACCTCGAGCGTGCCAAGCGGTGTGGTCGGGCCGAAACAATTTTTTGCCAGGGTAAAATGCCATCCGAGGTTGCGTCAATCGCCCTCACACTCCGTGAAGCTGGTCAACCGGTTCTTGCGACGAGGGCGGATCATGCGCAGTTCAGCGCGGTGGCGGAAATTTTCCCCAATGCCATTTGGCATGAGCGGGCGCGCTGCATCACGATTGATGTCGATGATTCTTCGGAATCCAGATGGACGGTCGGCGTCATTTGCGCTGGCACCTCCGATCTCCCTGTGGCGGACGAGGCCGCCGTGTGCCTGCAATCCTTCGGTCAAAAAGTGGTGCGTGTAACGGATGTCGGCGTCGCAGGTTTGCATCGTCTCCTTTCGGAGGTTGATAAATTAAGGGCCTGCGGTGTTTTGGTTGTAGTTGCCGGAATGGAGGGAACGCTTCCGAGTGTCGTGGCCGGATTGGTGGATCGTCCAATCATTGCTGTGCCTACCAGTATTGGATATGGAGCGAATCTGGGAGGCCTTTCGGCTCTGCTTGCCATGCTCACAAGCTGCGCAAGTCGGGTTACGGTTGTGAATATCGATAATGGATTCGGTGCGGCTTGTGCGGCGGATGCCATTTTGAGGCTCGCTGAGGATTCGGCTTCGTGAGCAGCGCCATTCGAACGGCATTTGTTCTCGGTGCTGGTTTAGGAACTCGACTGCGTCCACTCACGGACAAACGCCCCAAGCCGCTGGTGCCTTTATTCAACAAGCCACTCATCACTTTTGCGTTTGATCATCTTATTGCTGCAGGCGTGCGGCGGTTTGTTGTGAATACACATCATCGCCCAGAGGCTTATTCCGAGTTGCTCGGCGCGGCGCGTGGTCATTGTGTTTATCGGGATTGCCCGGTGTTTTTCTGTCACGAACCCGTTTTATTGGAGACGGGCGGTGGAATTAAAAATGCCGCCTTGTTGATCGGAGATGAACCTTTCCTGGTTTATAATGGTGATGTTCTTGCTGACTTTTCGCTGGCTCCGCTCATCGATGCGCATCTTGCATCGGGCCATATCGCAACACTGGCACTTCGCTCGAGTGGAGCAGAGCGCCGCATCCAGTGTGATCCGCAGAGTGGCTTGATTACTGATATGCGCGGACTGATCGGAAATAGAATGGAGCCTTCTTTTCTATTCACGGGCATCAGCGTTTTCTCGCCCGAGATTTTCCAGCACATCCCACAATCTGAGGTAGTCTCTATCATTCCAATTCTTGTCGAGCTTCTACGCTCGGGGAGGGCGATTGGTGGTCTCGCTATCGACGATGGGGCGTGGTTCGATGTTGGAAATATTGATTCCTACCTGGATGTGCACGCTGTGCTTCATTCGGGCCGTCATCGGATTTCCTATTTGCCCTCGGATTGGATGACCCCAATCGATGTGAGCGTGAGTATTGATCCCTCTGCGGAAATTCTTGGATTCACCAGCGTGGGAGCCGATGCGCAGATCGGCGCGGAGTCTGTGCTGGAGGATGTTGTTGTCTGGCCAGGGGCAAACATTCCTGCTGGGACGATCCTCAAAAAGAGCGTCATTTGTAGTTAGGCTTTTTCTGCCAAACTCGGTTGCAGTTCTTGAGGCATGCTGGCATGGTGTGCGGCCAACGTTTACTTCTCTTCGTATGAAAAAAGCCTTCGTTAAAAAAATCCCCGTTATTGCCTCGGTCCTGCTTCTTCATGGATGCGCTTCGATTGGGGTTTCAAAAAATAAAGACGCCGCCTGCACTGTTGTTGTCGATCAGTCGTTGTTCCGCGCGGAGGGAGATGCGTCAGGATCGCAGACAACTGCCAAGCTCGCAAAAAATACGAAGGTTTCATTGGTGCGTTGGGGTATTGGTTCCAGTTTGGTGAAATTGGAAGATGGACGGACGGGGTATGTCGCGAATTCCAATTTTCAAGTAGCCAGTTCCAATGCGAACGTTCGCGAATCCGCTTCAAATGCGGCCGTGGCGGCGAACGTCAAAAGCGAATCCAATCCTTCAGCGCCTGTAAACAAATACTGGCCGCCAGCAGAGCGCTTGGAATTCCGCTATTGAATTCCCATCAATGCTCCCGAATTCGGGATGCAATAATTTTTTAATTTTTTCTCTTGCCAGTTTTTTTTTGATCTGTAGTGTCCCCCTTCCCGCAAACCTTCTGGGCTTACGGATCACGCATAAATGCTCGATCTCAAAAGCTGAAAACGAAGAGGGATGAGCGGAAAGAAACACAATGAATTTCAAAGCAAACATCATTTTGGAAACGGTCGCCGAGGCGGCCATGATGTTTTGTGCAGAAACACAATTTTGATAATGAGCGCAACAGTTCTCACATCTGCCGAAGCCGCGAAGGCGAAAATTGAACTCATCACCGATGAGGCAAAAGGCAATCAAGCCGTTCACGACGTCGTCGTAGCCATTCAAGCAGCCCGCCGTAGCGGAACTGCATGCGCCAAGACTAAAGGCGACGTGAATCTCTCTGGTCGCAAACCTTGGAGACAAAAAGGAACAGGACGCGCACGCGCCGGTTATTTCTCCAGCCCCGTTTGGGTGGGCGGCGGTGTCGCGCACGGTCCTCAACCTCGTGACTATACTAAGAACACACCAAAGGCTGTTAAGAAGCTCGCTTTCCGCAAGGCTCTGAGCGCCCGTATCGCTGGTGGTGATGTTTTGCTTGTTGAGACGTTTGCCGTCTCCGAGCCAAAGACCAAACAATTTGTTTCCTTCCTGACAGGTGCAGCTCCAGATGCCCGCAAGACCCTGATCGTTTCCGAAGGGTTTGATGAAAACACATTCAAGGCCGCTCGCAACGTGGCAAAAGCTCAACTCACACGGGCTGCTGATGTCAATACAGAGCAACTGCTCGCGTTCGACAAAATCATTTTGACCCGCAGCGCCCTTGAAAAAATCTCCGAAAGGCTCGCGTAATGAATGACGTTAAAAACATAATCGAAACCATTCTTCTCACTGAGAAAGCCACTCTGCTTTCTGAAAAGCTGAACAAGTATGTTTTCCGCGTTCGCCCTTCGGCCAATAAAATTCAAATCAAGCGCGCCGTAGAATTGGCCTTCAAGAAAAAGGTTGTTGATGTGAATACATCCAACTACGCGGGCAAGAAAAAACGCGAACGCCGTGCAGACTTCGGTCGCCGCGCACATTGGAAAAAAGCAATCGTTACTCTCAAAGAGGGTGACAAAATTGACCTCGTTTAAGGATCTCAGACAATGGCAATCAAAACTTTCAGGCCTCTTACGCCAGCAGCCCGCTTCAAGGCTCTTCCTGATTTCGCGGAAATCACCAAGTCCAAGCCGGAGAAAAAACTCACGGAGTCCATCAAGCGCACCGGTGGTCGAAACAATCAAGGCCGCATCACCATGCGCCACATCGGTGGTGGTCACAAGCGCCGCTACCGTATCATTGATTTCAAACGCTCACGCCGTGATGTTCTCGCTCAAGTTGTCAGCATCGAATACGATCCAAACCGCACTTCACGCATCGCGCTTCTTCAGTATGCGGATGGCGAAAAAGCCTACATCTTGGCTCCAGTCGGCTTGACTGTTGGAGCCAATGTGATGGCAGGCGAAAAGGCCGAGCCCAATGTTGGCAATGCACTCCCTTTGAAGTCCATTCCTCTTGGCACATCCATCCACAACGTGGAACTGGTTCCTGGCCGTGGTGGTCAGATCGTTCGCAGTGCCGGATCTGTTGCCATTCTTGCCAACCGCGAAGGTGGATACGCTCTGGTGAAACTCGCCTCTGGTGAAATGCGCCGCATCAACGATAATTGCTACGCAACAATCGGTCAGGTTGGAAACACCGATCACATGAACGTTTCTTCAGGCAAAGCTGGTCGCAGTCGCTGGCTTGGCATCCGTCCGCACGTTCGCGGTATGGTGATGAACCCTGTGGATCACCCAATGGGTGGCGGTCAAGGTAAGAGCAAAGGCGGTGGCGGTCGTCATCACCCGATGTCCCCATGGGGTCAGCTTGCCAAAGGCTTTAAGACTCGCCGTAAACATAAACCAAGCGACACGTTCATCGTTCAGCGTCGTAAGTCCAAATCTAAGAACTAAAAATGGCACGCTCTCTCAAAAAAGGCCCATTTGTCGAGTGGAAACTCCTCGATAAAATTGACAAAATGACCGAAACCGGCGCGAAAAAACCAATTAAAACCTGGTCCCGCCGTAGCACGATCACTCCTGATTTCGTAGGTCACACTTTTAACGTTCACAATGGTAAGACATTCATTCCTGTTTTCGTTACTGAAAACATGGTTGGCCATAAACTTGGCGAATTCTCACCAACGCGTATCTTTAAGAAACACGGTTCTCACACCGCAAAAGTGACGAAATAGTTTTATGAGGGTTGTCGCCACGGCGGCAGCTTTCATTTTCCTGTTTGTAAGCCTCGGTTTACAAGCACAGGAAAACCGATCTTTGACAGATTTTGAATCAGTGCATTTAAACGAAGAACAATTAGTTCTTTCTTTAAATCAGAATAATGCTGCCCAAATCCATGAGCATCTTATCCTTTCTCAGGCACAAAATAGTGCTCTATTAGAAAGTTTAGCTTTAGCAAATAGTGAATTAGAGGTATTTAGACGGATTATTAGGGAAAACAACCTCAGTAATGCAGATAAATTCCCATTAAATAGCCTCGAATCCAAGCTACTTCAGTCGATTCGTGAACTGAAGCTTGTTTATTCACAAAATGCTAAAATCAAAGAGCAGCTTGTTAGATTAAGCGAAGCCATCAGTGTTTTAACTCAAACATCAGAAAGCATAAATCCGCAAGCTCGATTAAATGTTGAGCAAGAGTTGAAAACAACAAACAATCTGGTTGCCGATTACATTTTGCCAAAGGGCGAAATTTCGAAATCCAATCTAAATGATGCAAAAGTAGTGGATTTAAACAAAAGCATTGGACTTCTCGTAACCAATGTTGGATCTGCTGATGGTGTTAAAGTCGGCATGCCATTTCAAATTTTAAAAAACAAAGAGTTAATAGGAAGTGCAAAAATAATTGATGTGCGTGAGCGCATTAGTGGTGCAGTGATTCAAAATCTCATATCGGATAATATGCAGGTGGAAAAAGGAGACATCCTCAAAGTGGATGCCAAAAAATAGAACAGTCAATAAATCAACAACATGCAGGTAAAATCAATTCATAGGTTTGCTAAGATCTCGGCCTTCAAGGCTCGTGAGGTCACGCGCGCCATTCAGGGTATGCCCGCCACCGATGCGTTGGATCTTCTCCGGTTCACTCCGAAAAAGGCCGCCACCCTCGTTCTCAAAACTCTTCGCAGTGCGATTGCAAATGCCGAGAACAACAACAATCTCAACTTGGCCGATCTCGTGGTCAAAGAAGCTGTTGTCGGTGAAGGACCAACACTCAAGCGCTTTCAGCCTAAAGCCCGTGGTAGCGCTGGTCCGATCCGCAAACGCACCAGCCACATCCGTGTTATCCTCACTGATGAAGTGGAAATCAAGCGCCGCGAGGATAAGCCAAAATCTAAAAAAACAGGCACCCGTAAAGCCGCTCCAAAAGCTGTGAAGCCTACTGAAGAGCCTGCAGTTGAACCTCAAACAGAATCCGTTGCGCCTGCTGCGGAAACAAAGGAATAGAAAATGGGACAAAAAGTTAATCCAATCGGATTTCGTCTCCCCGTCACTCGTGATTGGGGTTCACGCTGGTATGCATCACGCAAAGATTTTGCAGATTACTTGATTGCTGATGATCGCATTCGCACAGCACTCAAGAAAAAGCTTAAGCAAGCCGCTGTGGCTCGTATCGTTATTGAACGTGCTTGGAATAGCGTTCGCGTAACGATCCACACTGCTCGCCCTGGTGTTGTTATTGGACGCCGTGGTTCGGAAATTGAGACCCTTACCAAAGAAATCAGCGACCTTGCGGATGGCAAACAAGTCAAAATTGACATCGTTGAAATCAAGAATCCTGATATCGATGCTCAGCTTGTTGCTGAAAACGTAGCCTCACAACTCGAGCGCCGTATTTCTTTCCGCCGCGCGATGAAACGTGCGATCCAACTCACGATGGATCAAGGTGCTCTCGGAATTAAGATCCGTTGTGCTGGTCGTCTGGGTGGAGCGGAAATTGCCCGCACCGAGCGTGACCACAAAGGAACAGTTCCTTTGCACACACTTCGTTCTCCAATTGATTACGGATTTGCTGAAGCCGAAACTGTCGCTGGTAAAATCGGCGTGAAGTGCTGGATTTGCAAAAAAGTAGAAGTTGAGGAGCCTGCCAAAACGGAAACACGTCCTTCCGCACCTGCTCCCGCAGCCGCACCAGTGGCTGAAGTATAATAAGATTTAGAAAAAGGATAAAGTTATGCCATTGATGCCAAAACGCGTGAAATACCGCAAAACCCAGCGCGGAAGCCGCAAGGGTATTGCTACACGCAATGTGAATATCGACTTCGGTGAGTTTGGACTTCAGACTCTCGAGCGTGCATGGATCACCAATACTCAGATTGAAGCCGCCCGTGTTGCGCTCACCCGTAACATGAAACGTAAAGGCAAACTCTGGATTCGCATTTTCCCAGACAAATCTGTAACGGCTCGTCCGCCAGAAACTCGAATGGGTAAAGGTAAAGGTCAGCCAGAATATTGGGTAGCCGTTGTTCGCCCAGGCAACATCCTTTTTGAATTGGATGGCATCTCGGAGACCGTGGCTCGTGAGTCCCTTCGCCTCGCTGCCAACAAGCTCCCTGTTCGCACACGCTTCATCACCCGGCATCATGCCCAATAATTAACGAAATGAAGATTGAAGAAATCAACGAATTGACGCCGAAAGAGCTGGAAGCCCGTAAACGGGAACTCAGCGAGGAGATGTTTAACCTCCGCCTCCAAAAACAGAGCGGTCAACTAGAACGGCCCCACCTCATCCGTGTGGCTCGCCGCAACATTGCCAAAATCGAAACCGTTCTCAGCCGCAAGGCCGGGGCAGCAACCGCTAAGTAAATGGAAGAATCAGCCACAATCAATCAAGCCAACGCGCGATCCCTTCGCAAGGTTCGTGTAGGCGAGGTCGTTTCCAACAAGATGGATAAAACCATCGTTGTTCGCACGATTACTCGTGTTCCTCACCCCAAGTTTGGAAAAATCACCAAACATATCACGAAGTTTCATGCCCATGACGAGAAAAATGAAGCGAAGATTGGTGATCGCGTCAGCATCATGGAAACACGTCCGCTCAGCCGCACCAAGCGCTGGCGCCTCGTTGAAATCCTTAATCATTAATCCACTGCTATGATTCAGATTCGCTCTCGTCTTGATGTTGCAGATAACACCGGTGCCCGCATGGCGACCATGATTGGTGTGATCGGCAAAGCAACATCCACTGCAAAAATTGGCGACGTCATTACGGCCAACGTCAAGGAAGCCTCCACTGGTGGCACTGTTAAAAAAGGTGACGTTGTTCGTGCTGTTGTTGTTCGCACTAAAAAACCCGTCAACCGTGAAGACGGTTCCTGCCTCCGCTTCGATAGCAATGCAATTGTTATTATCGATAAGGACAGCAACCCTCGCGGAACCCGTATTTTCGGCCCAGTGGCTCGTGAACTTCGTGAGAAGAATTTCATGAAAATCATTTCTCTTGCTCCTGAAGTATTATGAATCGACAAAAATTTCATGTTCGTCGCGGTGATACCGTCGAAGTCATCTCTGGAAACCACAAGGGTTCTTCAGGCAAAGTGCTTGAGGTCAAATCCGCCAAATCTCAGGTCCTCATTGAGGGAGTTCGTATGATTAAAAAACATATGCGCAAATCCCAGGAGAACCCGAATGGCGCCATCATTGAGCGTGAAGGTCCAGTCCACATCTCAAACGTTAAACTTCTCGAGAAGGCTGTTCAGGAGAAGAAATCTAAGAAAGCCGCTTAATTTCCATGACTCAAGAACCCGCACTCCTGACAGAGTTTAAAACCCGCGTGATTCCCGCGATGCGTGCCAAGCACGGCTACGCAAACATTCATCAAATCCCGAAGATCACCAAGGTCGTTGTCAACACCTGTATCGCTTCTTCTTCGGATGTGAAGGAAACACTCGAAATCGCTAAAACCGAACTTACGACCATCACCGGTCAGAAACCAGCGACTACGGTTTCTAAAAAGGCTATTTCGAACTTCAAACTTCGCGAAGGTCAGCCCATCGGTGCGAAAGTCACCCTTCGCGGCCGGATCATGTATGAGTTCCTTGAGCGTTTGATCAAGACCGCTCTCCCTCGTATTCGTGACTTCCGTGGAGTTTCTCCGCGCGCTTTTGATGGAAATGGCAACTACACCCTCGGTGTCGCAGACCAGTCCATTTTTCCGGAAATCGAGTTGGACCGTATCAAACGCAACGTCGGATTTGATGTCACGATTGTGACAACTGCAGCAACAAACGCAGAAGCGAAGTCGCTTCTCACCGAGATGGGAATGCCATTCTCCGACAAGGTCAAAAAAGCCCCTGTCGCAAAAACAGAAACCGCCACGGAGTCCGCCTCCTGATTTATAAGATATGACTGATCCTATCTCCGATATGCTGACCCGCTTGCGGAATGCAACGACCGCTCGCAAGGCAACTCTTCTTGTTCCATACTCGAAACTCAAAAGTGACATCGCTGTTATCCTGAAGAAGGAAGGTTACATCACCGATTACGAGTTGGAATCCGTTGATGGTCACCAACAAATTAAAATCTCGACGAAGTTCGTCAATAAAACCAGCGCCATCTCCGGCCTGAAACGCGTGAGCCGACCCGGTCTGCGCCGCTATGTGGGATCCACGGAAATTCCCCGTGTCCTAGGCGGTTTGGGCATTGCGGTTCTTTCCACTTCACGCGGAATTCTTTCCGGTCACGAGGCGCGCAAACAAAAAGTCGGCGGGGAACTTCTCGCTTACATCTGGTAATCATGTCACGTATCGGTAAAAAAGCGATCTCGATTCCTCCGAAGGTCAAAATCACTGTCACTCCCGCTGGTCCCGTTGTTGTGGAAGGGCCTAAGGGCAAATTGGAGTGGACACTTCCCAAATCCATCACTGCAACGGTTGAAGGAGAGCAACTCTCTGTAAACCGCTCGAGCGAAAACCGCGAAGACCGCGCATTGCATGGTCTTTCCCGCGCTCTTCTTTCCAACATGGTCACTGGTGTTACCGCTGGTTTCAAACGTGATTTGGAAATTCAAGGCGTTGGTTTCAAGGCGGCCGTTCAAGGTCAGAAATTGAATCTCAACCTCGGTAAATCCCATCCGATCATTTTTGATATTCCTGCTGAAGTAAAAATCACCGTGGCAGAAAATACAAAAATCTCGATTGAGGGAATTGATAACCAGTTGGTCGGGCAATGCGCTGCGGATATCCGCGCCTTCTACCCACCAGAACCCTACAAAGGCAAAGGTGTTCGCTTTGTTGGTGAACAAGTCCGTCGCAAAGAGGGCAAAACAGTTCAGTAATTTATGGCCGCTACTCAAAAAAGAAAACTCCGCCACGTTCGTCTCCGCAAGAAGTTGTCTGGAACATCCGAACAACCACGCCTCAGCGTCCATTTCTCGGGTCGTCATATCACGGCTCAAGTCATCGATGACGAATCGGGTAAAACCATTGTTTCTGCCAATACGACAGAGGCAGACCTTCGTTCCAAGCCAGGCACCAGCGCCAATGTGGCAACTGCCACCCAGCTCGGAAAACTCATCGCCAAACGTGGCTCAGAAAAAAATATCACCAAGGTCGTGTTTGACCGTGGTGGCTTCAAATACCATGGCAAGGTCAAAGCTCTTGCTGATGCTGCTCGCGAAGGCGGGTTAAAATTCTAAAAAGATCCAATCATGCCTCCGAAACCAAGAGATAAAAAAAATTCCCGTTCAGAAGCTCCTAAGGAACCTAAAGAGACAACAGAAAAAGTTGTTTTCATTAATCGTTGCGCGAAGGTCGTCAAAGGTGGCCGTCGATTCAGCTTCAGTGCCCTGATCGTTTGTGGTGACCAAAAAGGTAAAGTCGGAGTCGGTTTCGGCAAGGCCAATGAGGTGAGCGAAGCGATCCGCAAAGCGACCGATGCTTCTAAAAAACGCATGGTTAAAGTTGCCGTTCTTGAAAATACAATTCCTCACATGGTCACCGGTGAATCCGGTGGCGGTCGTGTGATGCTTCGTCCGGCTTCACCCGGAACCGGTGTTATCGCCGGCGGTGGTGTTCGTGCGGTTTTGGAAGCCGTTGGAATTCGTGACGTTCTTGCTAAGTCCTTGGGATCCAGCAATCACGCCAACGTTGTTCACGCGACAATCGACGCCCTTTCCCAACTTCGCTTGAAAGAAGACGTCTTCCGCCTCCGCGGCAAAGCCATCCGCCAAGCCACGCCTGCTCAAACTGCTACTGCTTAATTTCAATGAGACTTCATACACTCAAACCAAATCCCGGTGCCAAACACCGCCGCAAACGCCTCGGTATTGGCGAAAGCTCCGGTAAGGGTAAAACTTCAGGCAAGGGTCACAAAGGTCAAAAAGCCCGTTCCGGTGGATCCATCCGTTTAGGATTCGAAGGCGGTCAGATGCCCATCTATCGTCGCCTTCCGAAGCGCGGATTCAACAACAAGCAATTCAAGACATTTTACGGCGTTGTAAATCTTGATGCTTTGGAAAAACATTTCAAAGCTGGTGACACGATCAATGAAGCCTCCCTTCGTAAGTTGGGCCTCGTGAATGGCAATTTCGATGGTGTTAAAATTCTCGGCCGTGGTGAAGTGACCAAATCCTTCACCGTGGAAGTGGATGAAGTAAGCGCTACCGCTCGCGAAAAAATTGAAAAAGCTGGTGGCAAAGTTGTTTTGCCAAAGGTTGAGTCTGCTGAATAACGGTCTCAACCTCTCCAAAAGCATCGATGATCAGCGCTTTCGCTAATATTTTCAAAATTCCAGAACTTCGCACAAGGGTTCTTTTTACTCTTGTTGCGATCGTTATTGTTCGAGCAGGCTCGGCAATCACAACTCCTGGAGTGAATGCGGAAGTTCTTCGTCATTGGTTTTTGGATAAAGCAGATGCCGCAGCTTCTGGTGGCGTGGCTGCTCTTTTTAACCTCTTCAGTGGGGGAGCCCTCTCCAATTGTGCGATTTTTTCGCTGGGAGTGATGCCATTTATCAGCGCATCCATCATGCTCCAATTACTGACGGCTGTCATTCCTCAGCTGGGCAAACTCTCCAGAGAAGATGGCGGTCGCCAAAAAATCATGCAATACACCCGATACACAACGATCGGGTTATGCTTCTTCCAAGGCTACTTACTGGCCCGCTCTTTTGAAAATCCGGAGTCCAATCCTTTTCTACCGGGTATCATGACCACGATCAGCCAGTTGGGTGTGACATTGGTTCCAATGCCGGGCCTGAGCTTTCAGATCATGACGATCATTACAATGACCGCTGGAACCTTGCTGCTCATGTGGTTGGGTGACCAAATTACCGAGCGTGGAATTGGCAATGGAATGTCACTTATCATCACCGTTGGAATCCTGGCTCAATTGCCGGCCGGTCTCATTCAAGCCTGGAGAACATTTGTTCCAAGCGTGGCTTCCGCTCAGAATGCCGTTAATCCTGTTGTTCTAGTTTTAATGATTGGTTTTTTGGTGTTTGTGATTGCTGCCGTTATTGCGGTTACGCAGGCCCAACGGAAGATTAGTGTCCAATACGCCAAGCGTGTTGTTGGTCGTAAAGTGTATGGCGGTCAAACACAATACATGCCGCTCAAGATCAATTATGCGGGTGTCATGCCGATCATTTTCGCCCAAGCAATTTTGCTCTTCCCTTCAACTATTTTAAACATGGCCTTCCCTGGTGTCCTTTGGGCCCAGCAATTAACCAACCTTCTTACATACGGTTGGCTTCATTACGCTCTCTATGGCGTTATGATTTTTTTCTTCAGTTACTTTTGGGTTGCTACCCAGTTTCAGCCAGTTCAAATCGCTGATGACCTTAAGAAGCATGGAGGTTTTATTCCCGGTGTTCGCCCAGGAAAACCGACCGCAGACTTTTTGGATTTTACGATGACTCGGTTGACTTTTGCCGGTGCTGTTTTTCTTACAATCATTGCCGTTCTCCCGCAAATGCTGACCCAGGGCCTCAGTGTTCCCTACATGACTTCCCAGTTTTTCGGTGGCACAGGCCTTCTTATCATTGTCGGTGTTGTTCTTGACACCATGCGTCAAGTGGAAACTCATTTACTTCAGCGTCATTACGATGGATTTCTTCGTAAGGGTCGCATTCGTAGTGCTCAGGAATCACGCAGTCGTCTTAGTTCCGGAGCCGCTCTCAATGACCAGACACTCGTCTGGATGTATGCCGGACTTGGAATCCTCGTCATTGCCGGTGTGACGATTTATCTTGCGACGCATCGCTAGCGTTGGTTTGGGAAATTGAAAAATCGTGTTGAATTGCTCTGTCGGCCTTTTTCAGGCAGGGACATCGAAATCTCGACTCTTTTGAGCGATCTTCTTTTTGATAAGGAGGTCGCATGATTCCTATCAAGCGTCCTCATGATATTGAAAAAATGCGTCTCGCTGGCGAAGCCGCTGCCACGATTTTAAACAAATTGGCTGAGATGGTGGCTCCAGGTGTAACGACTGGCGAGATTGATCATGCCGCCTCCCAGTTAATGTCTGATGCTGGAGTTCGCAGCGCATTTCTGGGTTACCGGAAATTTCCAGGGCACATTTGTATCAGTCTGAATGATGAAGTGGTCCATGGTATCGGCGGGCCTCGTCGCATCGTTTATGGTGACGTTGTAAAAATGGATGTTGGGATTATCCGCGATGGATGGATTGGCGATACGGCCACGTCTGTTCCAGTGGGAATCATTGATCCCGATGTGGAGCGTTTGTTAACGATCACCGAGCAAATTTTGAATGGCGCAGTCAAGTTGGCTGTTTGCGGAAATCGGGTGGGGGACATTTCCAATTACGTTCAATCCGAAGCCGAAAAAAATGGCTACAGCGTGGTGCGCGAATTTGTCGGCCACGGCGTTGGTCGTCAACTTCACGAAGAACCGCAAGTTCCAAATTTTGGAAAACGTGGAAGCGGGCCAAAGCTTAAGCCAGGCATGACGCTGGCGATTGAGCCCATGATTAATCTGGGCAAAGCCAAAGTAAAAATTCTTTCCGACAAATGGACAGCAGTGACTGCCGATGGGCTTCCTTCTGCACATTTTGAGCATACGGTTTTAGTAACCGACAACAATCCTGAAGTATTGACATGGCCAAGAAAGACGCTATTGAAGTAGTGGGAAAGGTTGTCGAACTGTTGCCAAACACCATGTTCAGAATTGAACTGGAGAACGGTCACCGTGTCCTCGCCCATATCTCTGGCAAAATGCGCATGCACTTCATTCGCATTCTTCCGGGAGACCGGGTCATGCTGGAAATGTCACCCTACGATCTCACCAAAGGTCGCATCACTTACCGCCATAAAGATTCGTCGTCAAATCAACAAAATAATAGAAAATGAAAGTCCGAGCATCCGTAAAAAGACTGTGCGAAGCGTGCAAAATTGTCCGCCGCCAAAACGTCATCCGCGTTGTTTGCAAAAACCCGCGCCATAAACAAAAACAGGGTTAATTTCCCACAACGAAAATCCGAAAACGAATCACTGAATTATGCCACGATTACTTGGAGTAGACATCCCCGGCGACAAACGCATCGAAGCTTCCCTGCCTTACATCTATGGTCTGGGACCAAGCAACACAAAGAAGGTCCTCGAGCAGGCCAACATTGATCCCAACATCCGCGCGAAAGATTTGAGCCCTGAACAGCTCAACGCGATCATTGTTGCGATCAACGCAAATCAAATCCCAATCGAAGGCGACCTTCGCCGCGAAGTTCAAGGAAATCTCAAGCGCCTTCAAGCGATCAACTGCTACCGTGGCATCCGTCATCGTCGCGGTCTCCCGGTTCGCGGTCAGCGCACAGGCACAAATGCCCGCACCCGCAAGGGACCTCGCAAGACTGTGGGTGTTCAGCGCAACAAAGACGCCAAAGCTGGCAAAGTCTAATAAATAAAAATTCTCAAAAATGGACGAAGTAACACCAACCAACGATACAGCGGTGAAAGAAGAAACCGCCGCCCCGGCTGCAGCTGTTGAGGCCCCAGCTAAAAAGGCTCCCGCCAAGAAAGCTCCTAAAGCAAAAAAGGGTGCTGAAGCCGCCCCAGCAGCAACTCCTGCGCCTGTCAGCATCTCGCTTGATGACACCATTGAGCCGATTAAAATTGTTAAAGCCAAAGGCAGTAAAGGCGTCACTCATGGCGTCGCGCATGTTCAAGCCAGCTTCAACAACACCATCGTCAGCATCACCGACCTGCGTGGGGGAGTGATCGGTTGGTCGAGCGCTGGTAAATGTGGATTCAAAGGCTCGCGTAAAAGCACAGCCTATGCCGCTCAAATGGTCGCGCAGGACGCCTGCCGTCAAGCCATGGGTCATGGTCTGAAGGAAGTGGAAGTTCGCGTCAAAGGCCCAGGTGCTGGTCGCGAATCTGCTGTCCGTGCCATGCAGGCTATCGGACTCGATGTGACTGTCATTCGTGACGTGACCCCGATTCCTCACAATGGTTGCCGCCCGCCAAAACAGCGTCGCGTCTGATCTGACTCACTGAAATCTTAAATCTGAATACTGAAAATTAATCATGGCACGTTACACCGGACCAAAAACAAAAGTCAGCCGCCGCTATGGAGTTCTCATCAGCGGATCACCAAAATCCTTCGAGAATAAAAATTATCCTCCAGGCCAGCACGGCCCTAAGGGAGCCCGCCGCAAGCAGAGCGATTATTCGATTGCTCTCGCTGAAAAACAAAAGCTTCGCTTCCAATATGGAGTTTTGGAGCGCCAGTTCCGCCGCTACTTCTCGATCGCCAGCCGCCGTCGTGGCGTCACAGGTGTTATCCTCTTGCAGCTCCTCGAGACCCGTCTTGACAACGTGGTTCAAAAAATGGGCTTCTCCAAGACACTCCGCGGAGCACGTCAAATGGTCGGTCACGGCCACGTGGCTGTCAATGGCCGCAAGACCAACATCTCCTCGATGAATCTCAAAGCGGGAGATGTCGTGAGCGTTAAAGCTTCCGAAAAATCCCAGCGCCTTGGAAAACGCGGCGTGGAGCTCACTCAGATCGCTACCGTTCCTGATTGGCTTCTTGTCGATAAAGACAACCTCAGTGGCACGGTGGTTCGCATCCCGACCCGCGAGGAAATCAATCCTATCGTTAACGAACAGCTCGTCGTCGAACTCTACGCTCGTTGATCGGATAACTTTCCCTTCAACCCAAAAGAACGCGTCCTGTCAAAAGCAGGGCGCGTTTTTATTTTCAGGGAGAGCATTTC
>JBEIMO010000003.1:0-31241 GCA_040378625.1 Verrucomicrobiia bacterium
ACATCGATCGTGGCATCGTTATCGACGGACTTTCCGTCAATACTCAGAAGACCATCATGGCCATGGCTTGTGTAAGGATCGAGGGCAACATCCGTAATCACCAAAAGCTCGGGGAAGCGTTTTTTGATCCCGTGGACCGCGTTGTAGAGCAAATTTTCCACGGCCAGCGCATGAGAACCCTCGGCATCCTTCAGCGAGGAATCAATGCAGGGAAAAATAGCAACTGCAGGAATGCCCAATTCCAGAGCCTTTCCGCAGGCGGCGATCAGGGAATCCATCGACAAACGCGAGACCCCAGGCATGGAGACGACAGGTTGATCGTCTGTGCCAGCATGAACAAAAAGCGGCCAGATCAAATCTTCCTTAAGAACACGTGTTTCGCGCACCAATCGGCGCAAATTGACCGAGCGCCTATTGCGCCTTGGACGTTGTAAAATCCCGAGACTCATTCCCAGAGCCTGCTATCAAGCCGATCCCGCGTCAAGCTGTCCTCATGAAACAAAAAATGGCAGAAGGCCGTGAAGCACTTCTGCCATTTTTGAATGATGCGGAATTTTTAACGAAGGAATGCTTCGTGAAGACCACCATCAACCGTGATGATTTGTCCGGTTGTTTTGGAGAGCTTCTCTGTAACCAGCAAGCAATAGGCTTCCGCTTGATCCGCAGGAGTGATCGGTGAACGGGTCAATGTGCGGTCCGCGTAGAATTGAGCCAGTTTTGTTGTGAGTGAATCGGTTGGCTCGTCGTCTGTGTAGGCGATGCCGTATTTGGCGAGGGAGCCGATGACGCGATCCCGTGGGAACATCGCACTGCCTTGAACAACTGTCGCCGGAGCAACGCCGTTGACGCGGACGAGTGGTGACAATTCCATGGCCAACTCGCGAACGAGATGGTTTGCGGCGGCCTTTGATGTATCGTAGGCAACGCTGCCTTTTTTAGCAACGGCTGCATTGGCACTGGTTGTGAGAACCATGGAACCGCGAAGCCCTTGTTCACGGAATGTTTTAGCGGCTTCGTCAGCGACCAGATAACTTCCGGTGACATTGATCGCAAAGGTGAGGGCCCATTTGTCATCAGGAATGTGACCAGAGGTGTCGCTTGGAACAAAGATGCCAGCCGTGACAACGATGGAATCAAATCCACCAAAAGCTAAAACGACTTGATCGAGCATGGCGCGGATGGATTCGCGCTTGGTGACGTCCGCACCGATTCCAATCGCGGGACCGCAACCAGAAATACCTGTTCCAGCAACGCCGATTCCGACGCCGGTCTTTTTAAGAATTTCCTCAGCCGTGGCTTTCGCTGCGTCGGCATTGAGATCCACGCAGACAATGTGTGCGCCTTCGCGAACAAGACGGAGCGCGGTTTCACGGCCAATACCACTTCCTGCGCCCACCACCAGAACAACGCGTCCGGCGAGGTCCTTGTCGGCAGGCATACGGCGGAGTTTGGCTTCTTCCAAAGCCCAATACTCAATATCGAATGCCTCTTGAGCTGGGAGCGAAATGTAGCCACCAATGGCTTCCGCGCCGCGCATGACTTCCACGGCACAATTATAAAACTCAGCAGTAACACGGGATTCGGATTTGTCTTTGCCGAAGGCGATCATTCCCAGACCGGCAATGAGGATCACTGTCGGATTCGGGTCGCGCATGGCAGGAGAATCTGCCCGTTTGCAAGCATTGTAATACGACGCATAATCCGCGCGGTATTTTTCAAGACCTGCAGCGAGTTGCTTTTTCAAGGAAGCAACGATCTCGGTAACCGAAGAGTTGACTGATGGAGCCTCCCCGATGTAGAGCGGCTTGATTTTTGTGCGAAGGAAATGGTCTGGGCAGCTGGTGCCAAGTTCCGCGAGACGTGGCGCGTCCTTGGAATTCACAAAGCGCAGGATTTTGGCATCATCTTGAATTGTCGCAATGAAGCGCTTCTTCTGACTGACTTGACCGCGCAACCATGGCAGAAGTGCCGCGAAGACTTCTTTGCGTTTTTCCTCCGGAAGCGAGGAGTGAACCGAACCGCCAAAGATGGCAGCTTCCCCACCGCGATCGGCTTGTTTTTTCTCGATGAAAGCGGCGGCTTTATCAATCAGGTTCAATGTCAGGTCGTAGCATTCGCGACCGGTTTTTCCCCAGTTGATGAGACCGTGTTGGCCCATGATGAAACCCTTCGCTTGTGGGTTGTTCTTGCAGGCTTCCTGCATGGCGAGGCCCAACTCAAAACCTGGACGCATCCAAGGGATGTGAACCACTTCGTCACCGTAGATTTCCTTGGTCACCTCGATGCAGCGTGCGGAAGCAGCAACGGAAATCGCCGCGTTCGGGTGCGTGTGATCGACATGCGCGTGAGGGATGAAACTGTGTAATGGCGTGTCGATCGAAGAGGGACGCGGATTAAGATTGAAGGTGCAATGCGAGAACATCGCCACCATGTCGTCTTCGGCTTGCGATTTGAGGCCTTTGTCCGCACGGCCGGCATAAACTTTTTGAAGGCCGATCAGTTTGGATTGATACAAGGAGGAGAAATTTTCGCGTTTTGAGGTGCGGAGGTCACCGCCGGATCCTTTAACCCAGAGAACTTCGACGTCTTCACCGGTCATGGGGTCTTTTTCCATGATTTTCGAGGATGTATTCCCACCGCCAGTGTTGGTGATGCGCTGGTCTGTGCCCAGGCAATTGGAGCGATGAATCAATTCATCAACAGAGTTGGGGGTGACGGCATCAGCAGATTTCCAGTGAGCAGTGACGTGTTGGTATTTGTTTTCGGGGTTATTATTCGACATACGTCGGAGATTTTTCATTTTTTGAATTGCCGCGCAAGAAAATTCGGATACAAACAAAGAAATTCCCACACAATCCAACATGCTTGTCCTGGAACGTCATCGCCACTTACTTCATCTGCTCAGCCAACAAGGCAGCGTTCGGACTGTAGAAGTCGCTAAAAAACTTGGGGTGACTGAAGAAACGGTGCGTAGAGATTTTGAAAAATTGGAAAGCGAGGGCGAATTACTGCGATCACACGGGGGGGCGGTGAGTATCGAAACGAGTCGCAAGGATTTTACTATTACCGAGCGCTCCAAACAAAATGCTGCTGAAAAGAAGAGGATCGCCCGAACGGCGCTGCGTCATATCAAGCAAGGAGAGACGATTTTTTTGGATGCCAGCACGACAGCCTACCAACTCGCATTGATGCTGCCGGATCAGCCTTTGACGGTGATTACCAATTCCCTACAAACAGCGCTTTCCCTTTCCGAAAAACCAGCGATTCGAAATGTGGTTCTTGGCGGGACACTCAATCCCTCCTCTCTCTCCTGCACTGGCTGGGGCGCGGAACAAGGCCTCGACATTCATCGCATTGACGCCGCATTTATTTCCTGTCGGGGGCTCGATCCGCAAAATGGCTTGAGCGAAGCCTCCGAAGAGCAGGCCCGCATGAAAAGCCGGGTTATTCAACGGGCTGGCATGACTATCCTTTTAGCGGATCACTCCAAAACAGGACTGGCATCCAGCTACTTTTTTTCCAACAATTCGGATGTCGATTTATGGATTACGGATGCCGCCCCAGAGAATCATGTGCTAGAGTCTCTCACATCCCAAGGAATCCGTATTGAGATCGCCAGATAAAATAATTTTTATGAGTCAAAAAACATATTTGGCAGTGGATTTGGGTGCTTCCAGCGGACGCGTGCTGGCCGGGCATTTTGATGGCCAGCAAATCACATTGGAGGAAGTTTCACGCTTTCCGAATAACGGCATTGAACTCGCTGATGGCTGGCATTGGGATGCTGACAAACTTTTTTCGAACATCAAATCTGGCCTAACCGAGGCCGCAAAAAAGTTTGGCAATCAGGTCGTGAGTGTAGCGGTTGACACTTGGGGTGTTGATTACGGACTTCTCGATGATCAAGGGAAACTCATCAACCAGCCATGGATGTATCGTGACAGCCGCACGGAAACAATGATGCCCGAAGCGGCGCGTCTGGCTGGTGTGAGAAAAATGTGGGAGGCCACCGGCATTCAACCATTGTTTTTCAATACGGTTTTTCAACTCATGGCAGAGTGCCACAGCGGATCGATAAAAAAGGGACGGACACTTCTTTTCATGCCGGATCTCCTGAATTACTGGCTTTGCGGAGAAAAAGCCATCGAACGCACGATTGCGAGCACTTCGCAGTTACTCAAAGCGGGATCCGCAGAGTGGGATCATCACTTGGCAGAAACGCTCGGTATCCCATCCGGTCTGCTTTCAAAAACCATCGAACCCGGCGTTAAATTAGCAAAGCTTTCCGAAAAGATTGCTGCTGAAACTGGTCTTAAAGACGTCTTTGTTACAACATGCGGCAGTCACGACACGGCATCTGCTGTCGCTGGAATTCCCTCCACGATGCGGAATCCTTTGTTTTTAAGCTCCGGCACATGGTCGCTTCTTGGACGCGAATTGGACGCCCCGGTTTTATGCGAGGCCGCCCGGGAAGCTAAATTTTCAAATGAACAGGGACTCGCCGGAACAACTCGGTTTTTAAAAAACATCGCTGGGATGTGGTTGCTGCAGGAATGCAAGCGCGTATGGGACGCGAAGGGAGAAGTTATCAGCTACGCCGAAATGGTCGAAAGCGCGCGCACAGTGACAACAGAATCCCACATTGACCCTGACGATCCTGATTTTAAAAACTCCTGCGATATGCCGGAGGTGATTGCCACTTATTTGAATCGCACTGGTCAAAAAGTTCCGGCTGATAAAGCGACGCTTATTCGAACAATTCTTGAGAACCTTGCGCTTAAATATCGCTTATCGATTTTCCATCTTCGTGAAATCCAGTCTGATCTCCCCGACACACTTCACATCGTTGGCGGCGGATGTCAGAACGCGTTATTGAATCAAATGACCGCTGATGCCACAGGATTGAAAGTCGTTGCCGGTCCCGTTGAGGCAACTGCTGCCGGCAACGTGCTTGCGCAGATGCTGGCCACTGGCGAGATCGCTTCCTTGCAAGAAGGCCGTGAGATTCTACTCCGTTCCTTCCAACCAGACATATTCGAACCGCAACCCGATAAGAATTGGGAAGATAAAGCGGCCAAATTTGAGAATCTTTGCAGCTCAACGCCTCAGTAATTCGTAACAATTTTTGTATGACCCTCACCGCTCGACCTAACGGAAAGAAAGTTCAACTGATGGCGACCTGCCTGTGCGATGCGTTTTTCGACAATGTCGCAAAGGCTACCGTGGAAGTGCTCGAACATGTGGGTTGTGAAATCGATTTTCCGGAAAACCAAACCTGCTGCGGTCAACCTGCCTTCAACTGCGGCGACTGGCCGGCCTCGCGTCAGGTCATGCGCCATACCGCGGAAGTTTTTAACGGAGATAAGCCAGTCATTGTTCCCTCGGGATCATGCGCTGCCATGCTATTTCATGGGGCACCACTGGAATTCGAAAAGGAAAACGATCTCGACACGATCAACCAACTGGCTGGACGCACGTGGGAGATTTCAGACTATTTAGTCAACGGCCTCGGAATCGAAAAGTGGCCCGGCAGATTTGCCGCACGAATCGCTTTTCACCGTGCCTGCCACACTCGTGGCACTGGAAGCGGTGCTGCGGCGATCAAACTCTTGGAATCCATTGACGGTATTGAACTCGTTCCATTCGGTGAGGCTGAGCAATGCTGCGGATTCGGCGGAACATTTTCCGTAAGTTTTCCTCACGTCTCTTCCTCGATGGGATGCCTGAAACTCGAGCATCTTACCGAATCCAATCCGGACTTCATCGTTTCCGGCGACATGAGCTGCCTCATGCACATGGGCGGCCTTGCTCAGCGCGGGGGCAAGCCGGTTAAAACTCTCCACATCGTTCAAATCCTCCAAGCCGCCCTTCAAAACCATGCCTGAACAAAAAGTTGATAGCTTTGCGCGCCGCCTTGACCGCCCTGTGCAACAGGCCGTTCATGACAACAGCGCTGCGGGAACAGAAAAACGCTATGGGGTTCTGGGTAAGGATTACTCAGATTCCGATAAACTCCGCAAACTCGCCGGAGCGATTCGTCAACATTCTATTGAACATCTCGACACTTATTTGGAGCAGGCCGAAGCCAGCCTCAAACGCAACGGCGCACAGGTTCACTACGCAGTAACAGCCGATGACGCCTGCCGTGCGGTTTCAGATATTCTCAAGCGGGCTAACGCTAAGAAAATCGTCAAATCGAAGAGCATGATTTCTGAGGAGATTCTTCTCAACGACCACCTCGCCGCTGAAGGAATCGAGTCCGTTGAAACCGATCTCGGGGAATACATCATTCAGATCGATGGCGACCATCCGAGTCATATTGTTAAACCAATCATTCACAAAAACCGTCGCGATATCGCCCGCAGTTTTGAACGCGAGGGATTGGGCGACTACAATGACGATCCGGAAACGATCACTCGCCGCGCCCGCGCATTCATGCGAGGCAAGTATCTCGAAGCCGACGCAGGTATCACTGGAGCCAACTTTGTCGTCGCAGACAGCGGTCGACTCGTATTGGTCACCAACGAAGGAAATTCCCGCTTCTGTCTCGCCCCAACACGTATCCACATCGCCCTTGTGGGAATCGAAAAAGTAATTCCTTCGGATGCCGATCTCGCCGTTCTTTTAAACCTCCTTGGCCGCTCGGCAACTGGCCAGCAATTGACTGTTTATACCGAGTTCATCAACGGGCCAGCCAGCAAGGATAAACCCTCGGGTCCAGAGGAAATGCATGTCATCTTTGTGGACAATCAACGTTCTGAGATTCTTGCCTCCGAGTGCCGCGAAATCCTGCGCTGCATTCGTTGTGGAGCATGTCTAAACGTCTGCCCGATTTACCGTCAGGCATCCGGTCACGCTTATCGCAGTGTTTATCCCGGTCCAGTCGGCGCGGTTCTTTCTCCGCTTCTCGCTGGAAAAAACTTTAAACAACTCGCGGACCTTCCCAAGGCTTCCAGTCTCTGTGGTGCTTGCAATGAAGTCTGTCCGGTGGATATTCCGATTCCTGACCTCCTTTTAAAACTCCGCAACAAAGCGCATGAGGAGCATATCCCCTCCCCTGGCACGCCGCCGATGGGTCCTTTCGGAACTTTGGCGAGCAGTCCGGTGATTTGGAATCTTGCCCTAAAAGCAGGCGCAGCAACTCATCTAATCCCTTTAGATAAGCTTCCCCTGCCCTTCCTGAGCCCATGGCTCAAAACCCGCACGCTTCCGGAATGGCGGGGCGGCCAATTCCGTAACTGGATGAAAAACCGAAAAAAGAAATGAGCACGACACGCGACTCCATTTTTAAAAGCATCCGCAGCGCCTTAGAACCATTGCCAGAGCGCACGCCTCGTCCTGAGGTTCCTCATGGTATTGCTGATGCTCAATGGTTGGACGACGAAGTCGAAACCATTGCCCTCTTTCAAAAACGCGCCGGACTTGTGGGCAGCCTTACTTTTACTGATGCCGCTGCTTGCGCCCAGTGGCTGGCCTCGGAAAACCCCGGCAAGGTTTATATTCCCGCTGAGTTTTCGGAGCTGATCCCTATTTTCTCCAACCACCTCTCCGTAACTTCCTCGTATTCCCGCGCCGATGCCAATACAATCAACGCTTGTCTCAGCCCGGCAGCAGCAGGAATTGCGGAGTCAGGCACAATCGTCTTAACAGACAAATCCACTCCCGACCGCCTCGCAGCACTGGCTCCTTGGTATCATATTGCAATTCTGCGTCGCAGTAACATCCATCGATCCATTGCCGATGCACTCGCCGCGATGCCGAATGATCCTAATATCATCTGGGTCACAGGCCCCTCAAAAACCGCCGACGTCGAAGGCATACTCATCCAAGGTGTGCATGGCCCTGGAGTTCAGGTCTGTCTGATTCTTTGATTTCCCCGCACAACGCGGTGTGCGGCTAACGATTCCAAGTTAGAAAATCAAAAACCGCATCGCTCCATCCGGGAAGTCCTTCATGGGCGTGATCCGGGTAGATGATGTGAGATTTGTTGCTCTGAATTGCATTATAGACGGCAAACTGTGTTGATGGCGGACAAATGGCATCCATCAAAGTAATCGCCATGATCGTCTCTGCTTTGATGCGAGGCGCGAGATGATGCACATCAATATGCCCGAGAATTTCAAAAAATTCTTTTTCGTGGGCATGGGTGGGATCAAAGAGACGGAAATAGGTTTTAAGCTCTGCGTAGGCATCCTTCGCGAGATCCATATTCCACACGCGCTGATAGTCGGAAAGAAAGGGATATACTGATACGCACCGAGCGATTCGGGGCTCGAGAGCCGCACAAGCAATGGAGAGCGCGCCGCCTTGGGATCCGCCATTAGTAGAAACACGGGCCGCGTCAATTTCTTGAAAACCCATCACTACGCGGGCGAGTTGAACGGTATCGAGAAATATGCTGCGAAATAAAAGTTTCTCCGCGCCATCATTCAATCCGCGAATGATGTGACCGTGATGTGTATTTCCAGTTACTCCGCCGGCATCCTCACTTTTTCCTCCTTGTCCGCGACAATCCATGGCAGCAACGGCAATCCCCTCGGAGACAAGAGCAAGTTTGTCTGACCAAGCACCGCTGTTTCCTGTGTAGCCATGAAATTCCAGCACAGCAGGACAAGGTTTTGCGAGATCAGAAGGGCGGATATACTTTGCATAAATCCGCGCCCCACCAACTCCGGTGAACCACAAATCAAAGACCTCCGCATTCTTGGGGTGGATCGCTTCCGATTTTTTTAGAACCGGCTGAGGATCGACTCCATCAAGTTCTTTCAGAGCACGGATCCAATAATCATCAAATCCCGCAGGCTTCGGATTGGTTCCAGTGTAGGTTTTGAGGGAATCCAGAGGCAGATCGATGCAAGGCATAATTGAAAGGGATATGAGTCAGGATTTAAAAATCAAGCAACGGTTATGGTAAATTGGATCGCTTGGTTTCGCGAAGATGGGCTTCCATGGCTTTCCACACGGCTGGCCAATCAGAATTTTTAATGGCAAGAATGCACTGTAAACGAAATCCCTCCGCATCGTTCGCTTGAAGAGATTCCGAAATAATGCGACGGGCGCTGACCATGTTTCCGCGTGCTGCAAAAAAGGCGACGCGTTCTGCGAGGCCTGTTGGCACTTCGTCAGACTTTAAATCAACGTCGGGCAGGGAAAGATTAATGCCATAGCGGTGCTGAACACCTTCCACTGCGCCTTTGAAGTCCTTGCGTTCAATCATTTGATTTACCCGAATAGGCCAAGCCACCTTCTCCCATTCGGGACTGCCTGCTAGAAAGGCTTCAAGCGCATCGCGATTACCGCCATTCCACCAACTCAACAAAAACCTGCGCTGACCTTCAAAATCCAAAGTCTTGAGAAATTCCGTATCTTTTGCCACCGCCTCGATTTGTCCCTTAGGGGCGCGAACCGTCCAAACAAGCCAAGTTTCGGGGGATGTTTTTGCATAACGTCCCAAAGCTTGAACGAGGCCCGGGTAGCCCGCAGCTTGTCCGAGAATTTCCTCATAAAATTTCGCTGTATTCGCGTAGCCGCCAGCTTTCTCAATAGCCATGTGCTTTCGCAACGCTTCGCCCCAAAGGATTGCCGTCCGCATGGGATCATCACGCAACCAAAGGCGTCCCTGATCTAAAGGAATCTGCGCACTTCCCGGATTTAATGCTCTCTCTGCAGCAAACACCGCATCTGCCACTACGGGGTCTCCTCCGTTTTTAATCTCCCGAAACCCCAATTCCCGATAAAGGCCTCTCGCCATCGGGGAGAAGGGAATTTCCGAACGCGCGAGGTTTGTTGCTGCAACATGTTTATCCGCATCGGCGAGTTGGCGCATCTGTTGGACCGCCACAAATGGGCGATATGGCGGAAATGGAGGGAGACCGAACCATTGCGAACCGATTAAGAGAATCCCCAACGTCAGTATGGCTGCGCCGCTAATTCCCAAAACCAAACGCTGAACAAGCCAACTTTTTCCAGCGGATGTGGCAGAAACCGTCTGCGTCGGATTTCCAAAAGCCAAACCGGCCAGCATCAAAACGAACCATCCAATTTCAATACGATGGATCGGCACGTCGACGAGTCCGTGGATTCCAGCAATCAGTGCCGCTGCAATGATTCCCCATCGGAGCGGCCAGCTTTCACTCCGACTGAAACCCAGCATGTCGCGAATAAGAAATACCAGCAGAGCCAATATACAAATCAGACACGGAATACCTGACTCTGCGGCGATCATAAACCAGTCACTCTCCGGATGAATGGCCGCGGCCTCCCCCAAGCTGGCTCGTGCATAAAATGGATAAACATAGGCATACGTTCCAAGCCCGGTGCCGGTCAGCGGGTAGTCCCGAATTATCCGCACAGTATCCTCGAAAATTTTGGAGCGCATGTCAGAGAATGCCGTATTTGCAGGGGCCGTGGATTTTAGCACCCCGTTGACCAAGGTTTTTTTAGGCGTTTGGATTCCCACCATTTCCAAAACGCGATCGCGTGCCAGACCTTCGGATGCGAGAAATATCCAGATCATTGCCGCACCGATAGCGAGTGCAGAGACAAGAAGAGGAATAGTTAAATGATTTCTTCCCAACGCTGCCGCCCAGAGAACCACTCCTACAGAAAGAAACAAAACCCCTCCTCGGGATATTGAGTAAAAGAGGAGCGCATAAACACAGGTGCTCAAGGCAACGCCGGATAGCAAAAACAGAAGCGGCCTCGCATTGGACCAAGCTGTTCGAACAATCCCCAGTGCAAGGATGCTTCCAATCACTAATAAGGCGGCCGTGTGATTCCTATTGGGAAAAAAACCGAAATCCGGAGGCGACCATCCGCCTTTTTCAAAGAACGGATACTCCCATCCGGTCTTTTTCGCATAAATGGCAACTCCCGCATAGGCGGCACAGGATAAGGTTCCCAACAATGCAATGTGCATTTTTGCTTCGGAACGCACGGGATGCCCGAGAGAAAAAAGACCGACGAGCACAGCGCTCAGGAGCAACATCAGCCAATAAACAGTTTCTCTCGGTGCCATGGAAATGAGAGGCAGCGGCGGGAGGCCTTGAAAATTCTGCAACTCCAAACGCCAATCAGGAGTGAAAAACCAACCTTGAGGGAGCAGAGACAAAGCGGCTGTAAAAAAAATTCCGCTGCAGAGAATCCAATAGCGCCACGGAACCACACGGTTGGGTGCCAGAAAGATCATTGATGCTCCGGCTAATGAAAGAAAAATGCCTGTCGCTCCCTGCCTCTCGCTCCCTGCGAGAAAAATAGCAGTCATTGCACCGATCAGTAGAAACACCTGCGCTGCGCTGGAGCGAAACGGAGGTTTAATCTGTTCGGAATTACTAGTCATAGGGACGGTCAAAAAAGGAGCATGGCAAGTTCCCATCAGCATCCGCTGCGCTCAAGAAGTAAAATTGTGAATAACTTGTGAAAAAATGCGAATGACCGGTGCATTTTTTAACAACAGTTTTGTGAACAATCCGGAAACCAGTTAGACAAGTCGCATGACATTAAGCGAAATCCAACGCGTGCTGACGGAGTTGCAAACCTCCCCCACGCGCAGCCTCGGCCAAAACTTTCTTCACGATCAAAATCTGGCGCAACGGATCGTCTCGCTTCTGAACATTCAACCAGGGGATCACATCGTAGAAATTGGACCAGGTCTTGGCGCCCTCACCGAAGTTCTTGCAGGCGTTGCAACTCGTCTCACGCTCATCGAAAAAGACGATAGGCTCATCAACCATTTGCGATCAAAATTCGAGAGTGGAACAACGCAAGTGTTCCACACCGACGCTCTCGAGTTTGACCTCCGAAAACTCTGGGGGCATGGTCCGGTGAAAGTCATTGGCAATCTTCCTTATTACGTCTCAACGCCACTCATTGCAAAATTTGCATCCGCCCTTTCACCCGCATCAATGCTTGTTCTAACGCTGCAGCTCGAACTTGCAGAACGTCTCGGTGCGAAATCAGACACAAGCGAATATGGGGCCATGACGGTCTGTGTTGGACGCCGCTGGGATGTGACTCTGGAGCGCAAACTTCCTGCTTCGGTTTTCTTCCCTCGGCCCAAAGTGGATTCGGCAGTTATCACCCTGCGCCGACGTTTGAAAGATGAACTTAGCCCCCTTGATGAAACGCATTTTGAAAATCTGGTTCGGCGCGGATTTTCGGAACGTCGGAAGCAACTCCGAAAAATGCTTCCCGAATTAAAATCCCGTTGGGAAGAACTGACGACGGCACTGTCCGTGCCGCCAACTGTTCGCGCTGAAGAACTATCCCTCCAACACTGGGAATCACTCACCGCACTGGCCTCCAATGCAGCCGCCCAACGCCCTACGGAGATGTTTGATGTCGTGGATGAGCAGGATCAGGTTCTCCGTGCGGAGACGCGAGAATCCGTTCATGTGAATAACTTGATCCACCGGGCAGTTCATATGCTTCTATTCAACAAGAAAGGGGAACTTTTCCTCCAAAAACGTTCTCTTTGGAAAGACCGCAACCCGGGATTATGGGATTCTTCAGCCGCTGGACATGTGGATTCCGGCGAAGACTACGTCACAGCCGCCCTGCGTGAACTCCAGGAAGAACTCGGCATTGAACCCCCACCCTTGAGTAAAATCGGACGCCTCACACCCAGTGAGTCTAATGGCTGGGAATTTATTGAAGTCTACAAGGGACAGCATGAGGGACCATTCCACCCTGCGCCGATGGAACTCGAAACAGGGGCTTTTTTCCCCATGGAGCAAATCAAGGAATGGAGCCGCAGGTATCCTTCTGATTTCAGCCCAGTTTTTCTGGAATGCCTCCGCTGCCTCCAAAACGCACCGGCATCCGTAACTCACTAAATGAAAAAATCCAGCACCCTTGGTCCAGTCAGCGCCGGCATTCCCAAAAAACTGCGGCGCACTCCAGATGAGCCACTCGCCAAAGTCGCTATTCGCCGCAAACCTGCGCCATCGACGGAATTTTCCTTTAGCCTGAAACCGGCAGATATCGCGCGTCACCTCAACCGCTTTGTCATCGGTCAACAGGAAGCCAAAAAAGTTCTCAGCGTGGCACTCTGCGACCATTTTCAGCATGTTCGCATGACCCTCGAAGGCAACGAGGCTCCGTTTTACCAGAAGCAAAACGTCCTGCTCCTCGGGCCAACTGGCGTGGGAAAGACGCACCTCATCCGCTCAGCGGCCGACCTTATTGGCGTTCCCTTTGTCAAAGCAGATGCCACAAAGTTCAGCGAAACTGGATACGTTGGTGGCGATGTGGATGACTTGGTCCGCGACCTCATCCGTCGCGCCGGAGGTGATGTAAAACGCGCGGAACACGGCATCATTTATCTGGATGAAATTGATAAACTGGCAACTTCTTCAGATGGCGGGCGTGACGTCTCCGGTCGTGGTGTTCAGACCAATCTCCTCAAACTCATGGAAGACGGCGATGTGCCGGTCATTTCACCCAATGATGTCACTGGACAACTTCAATCCGCCATGTCTGCCGCTCGCGGCAATGCTCCAGGGATGCCAGATACAGTTTCCACAAAACATATCCTATTCATTGCCAGCGGAGCGTTTGTAGGAATCGAATCCTACATTCGCGAGCGATTAGGGGCAAAATCTCCAGTCTCCACAGAAAAATGCCTCCCGCAGGTCAGCACGGCCGACATTATACGATTCGGCCTCGAACCTGAATTTATCGGACGTCTTCCTGTTCGCGTTGCGTGTCACTCGCTCGATGAGGACGATCTTTTTAATGTCTTAAGCAAAAGCGAGAGCAGCCTGATTCACCAGTATGTGCGATCCTTTGCCGCCTATGGGATTCGGCTTCAATTCCAACCTGAGGCCCTTCGCGCCTTGGCGACTCTGGCAAAAACCGAACAGACTGGCGCACGCGGACTGATGACTGTTCTCGAGCGCACATTCCGCGACTTAAAATTTCGCCTGCCTTCGACGAAAATCCAATCGCTCACGATCACTCCAGAAACGATTCAAAATCCGGAGTTGGCACTCAAAAACCTATTGAGCGGCAAGCGCTGATTTTTTGGCAAAAATCTTATTCTCCATAGACGCCCTTGGCGCCATAGGAACCGTAGTATTTGCCCGAATAGTAATAGGCGTAATAACCGCCCCGACCGCTTGGAAGGAAGTTGAGGATCAGGCCTGCAGGATCCGTCTTGGCTTCTTCGAGTGATTTAATAGCGCGGGTCACCATCTTACGCGGGGTTCCAAAGGCACGAACGACAAGCGTGCAAAGTTCAATGTGAGGAGCGATCAGCAGCGTATCACTCACCGCCAGAATCGGAGCGGAGTCAACGACAATGCGGTCGTATTTGGAAAGCGCTTCGCTGAGGACGCGCTCGATATTTTCATCGGTGAGAAGTTCCGAGGGATTCGGTGCTCTACCACCAGCTGTGAGAATTGTGAGATTTTCGATATGCGTAGGCATGACGGCATTCTTCATCGTGCAGGAACGCAGGAGCACTTCAGACAATCCGGGTTTGCGGTTTTCACCAAAGAACACAATCGATCCACCGGGCTTGCGAAGATCCGCATCAATAAATAACGTGTTGAATCCTTGCTGAGCCAGCGTCACTGCAAAATTCGAACTGCAAAAGGTTTTGCCTTCACTCGGCAGCGAACTGGTAAACAAAAAGGTCCGAGCATTTTCGTTCGATTTATGAATCGTGAGGGACGCACGCAACGATCGGAAGGACTCCGCCACAATGCCAGAGCGCTCGTCATTGGTCACAAGGGCGCTGGCTCGTGCGCCAAGGCTGAGTTTGGGAATTGCGGCAATCACATTAAGCCCTGTCAACGCTTCAACCTGATCAACCGTCTTGACGCTGGTGTCGAGAAGGAAGAGGACAATCGCAAGACCAATTCCTGCCGCCATCCCGGCTATGAGATTTTGCATCCAAGTTTTAGCGGAATTTGGACGAATCGGCGCGGCACCGATCGCAGACTCGTGGATGCGGACGGGAGATTCTGTGAGTTGTTTGGTTAAATCAACTTCCTTCAATCGAGAAAGAACCGAATTGTAAAGAGCCTGATCGGTCTCTTGTTCGCGTTTGATATCGTTATACTCGATAGCTTTGGATGTAACTTCTAACAAACGTCCTTCGGCTTTTTCGCGGCCCACTTTGAGTTCCCCAGACTGCAACTGTAAACGACGGCGGGCATTTTCCAGAAGTCCTAGGGAATCGTTAAGAACACGCTTAAGGTCCGTTTTGGTTAAATCAATCTGCGTCTTAACCGCAATGTAGGTCGGATGTTTTGCGCGGTAGCGTTGGGACAAAAGAACAAGCTCCCTCTGACGGGCATTTAATGTCTCGGAGTATTGAGCCACCTTCGGTTCTGCCGCAATACTGGGTAGCGAAAGAAGTTCCTCAACATCGCCCTTATTGGCACGAACAACTGCCAAATCATTTTCAATCTGCTGCAACCGTTGCTGAATTACTACTTGGGAATTTGAAATTTCAGCCACTTGTGCTTGAGCAGAAGAAAGCATGGTTTCAATCGAGGCCGCCCGCTCACGTTCACGAAAACTTTGCATCGCCTCTTCGGAAACGCGCATTTTTTTACGAAGACGATCAGCCTCCTCGAGCAAAAATTGTGTGGCGGATTTGGAAGCCTCCGAGCGTTTCTCAAAAACATATCGGATATATTCATCGCAGTAGGCATTCGCGAGCTTCACGGAAAGATTCGGATCCGGACTGGTGATCATCAGGTCGATCAAACGAGTATTCGTGCGGAATACGGATGCAACCATTCCGGCTAAGGCACCCGATGCGCGATCAGGAGTCGCATCCTTCACGGCAATGCCCATCGTTGAAAGAAAACGGGGATCCTGCTCGAGTTTAAGACGGTTACTGACGCGCTGAGCGAAGGGATAGCTTCTGAGCAAATCAACAACCGTATTGATCATATCGATGCTGCGAATCTGTTCGTCACGCACTTGCTCCATGCCTGATGCTAAAATGCGGGATTTATCCTGCTCAATGAACAGGACAGCTCGGGCACGGTATTTAGTTTCTACCGAAGAAAGTGTATGCGCCGCGTAAATCCCCCCGAGGATAATGCAGAGGACGACGATCCAAAATCGATCAACCACCGCATGAAAGTATTCGCGCCAGTCGATGGCATCACTGACCGATCCGGCAGGAGGCCCGGATGGTGATGCCGCAGGAACAGTCGGGTTTAGGGTTGGGGTTTTGATTTCCTTACTCATCCTATTTTAGTGGCAAATTTTAATACCAACTTTCACCCACGGTGATGATGTCACCCGGCAGAACCTCGAAGCTACCCCCTTTGGGATCCTCAAGGCGCTTGGTATTGACCTTCATCGTATCGGTTTTTCCACCGATGACACGTTTGATTGTTACATTTCTACTATCAGCGATTCGGGTGAACCCTCCTGCCATACCGATGGCTTCTAGGATTCCCAAGGATTCATTGCCTTGAAGTTCGTAACTGCCAGGCTTAACGACCTGACCGATGACAGTGATCTTTCTCTGGGTGTAAGAAGCAATATTCAAATAAACCTGCGGATCGACGAGATAGTCGGCGTTTAAAAGTTTACGGATGTAGTCCTGCGCCTGACGCACACTCATTCCCCCGACCTTGACTTCGCCAAGCAATGGAAGTTGAACGCGACCATCCCGAGCAATTTTGGATCGCATATTGAGATCCGGTTCCCGATACACCATCAAATCCAAAGTATCTCCAGGTGCCAAAATATAATCCCCCTCGCCGGCAAGAAGCGCAGGAAATGAACCGCCCTCAACTCCGGCGGAAGTCGCAGGGTTTGCTGGAGCGGTTTCCGAGCGAAATGCTGCAGCACGAGAAGTCGTCGGGTCAGCTTGAGTCTGAGGTGGTGGCAACTTAGGTGGCGCAGCGTGCAACGAGGCGCTAACTAAAATCAAAAGCACGGATGTCGTCGATCGACAAAAAGCGAAGGGATGCATTGGTCAGCAATGTTAGTGGCAACTCATCAGAACGTCAAATTCAAGCTCGTGCTGAAAGAAGACCGAATATTGTCATTAGTGCCCTGACCGGTTGTGAGCATAAAAGAGTTTTGCCAAGAAGCCCATTCACGCAACCGCCAACTTATACCAAAATTGGTCAGGAAATAATCGGAAGGACCATCAACCGCCGCCGAACTGGAAAGTCCGACATTCATTGATTGCTCGTAACCACCCGACAGCGAGGCATCGATTCCTTTGATCAGACGTTGCGCAACGGTCACCAGAACGCCTCGGTTGATATTGTATTGGTTGGGAGATTTGGTGGAGAAGGATTGGTTCTGATAGGCCGACATCGAGAAACGTGTTTTTTCTCGAGCATTCCAACCAGCGACGAAGCTGAAATTCGGCCGAACGTCGGTGCCCTGCAAACCGAAGCTTGTTTTTAAATAGGTTTTCTCGGTCGGCGCATAACTGATCCCCAGATTATAGTTCGGCTTGAATCCGGTGTAAGGAGCGTTCGCCAAATCCTCGTCTGTGACATGACCAATACCAGCCCCTGCATCGACAGAAAACTTCGGCGCAATCTGATAAGTCACCGAAAACATTCCACTATAATGACGGCGCCCTTGATTCGTTCCAAAATAAAACTTCTGAACTTCCTGGCCCGAACTCAAAACCAGGCGGAGGTTGGTTTTCGGCGTTACCAGATAGTCTCCAAAAATACTCGCTGAGGTGTTCAGCGTGGTGCTATCCTCTTGAGGCGTCTCACCAGCAGGCGCCTGAGCATCTGCATTGTTGCTGTAACTGACAGACAAGGCTCCCCCAGCACTCACCTGCTCCGAAAAAACATACCGAGCAGAAAGGGAAGACGCTATGGATGTTTGAAGATTGTTTACTCCAGAGATAATATCATAGCCATTGCCAGATGATGCGGTTGTTCCAAGACTGAGAGTCAATCGGCTTGTGTTATAGTTGAGGTCCACTCCGCCGCTGGCCGAAATCGGATTTCTCTGACTCCCCTGCCCTGCGGAGGTGTAATCCGGATTGTAAAAATAGGTATATCCACTCGCCAGGCGCGAACTGAGTGCCCAAACGCCCACTTCGCGTTCATAGCGTGCCGAAGCACTCGGTGAACTAAAAAGACTCGTGCTTGAAGTCGAATCGGTCGTCGATCCCAAAGAATTCTGAGAGGAAAATTGCCAACCAGAATTGAGTCCCATACTAAAATCGAGCGGACCGAACTTGAGTCTATTGGAAAGATCGCGGGCAACGTGATCCACATTATTCATCCAATTCTGCTTGGGCTCCTCTTCTGAAGGTGCGGCTTTGGCAGAGTCATCCAAACCTCCTCCCGGTTGAAAATAATGCGGCAATTCCTGACGGTCTGCTTGTTGCCCCACCCAACGAGCACGAAACTCAGCTTCTTTCACGCTCAAAGGGGATGGAGGCGCTGCCTCCAGCGAAAGCATGGAAAAAGCAATGCACACAAACAAGGAAGCTAAAAAGCCCCATGTGTTACTGATTATGCAAATGGATTTCGGGGAAAACATGAGGGTATTTTTACATAAGAACTATCAACAAACGGGCAGTTTTCTTTTATGCCTAGTAAAAGTCAAGTTTTGGTGCATCAAAAATGGGGCGAAATTCCTCTTGCTTCCGAGGGTAGCAATCTTGAAGGATAAAGCATGAAGCCATTGCCACACGATGCGCGCTCGGCGCAGGATTGGGACAGTTTGTTTTACAAGCCAGCAGATAGCTTTTTCCAAGGGAACGCTGACGTTGCTCTGACCTATGATGATGTGTCCTTAGCAACACTCTACAGCGAAGTATTGCCCCGTGAGGCGAACTTCGAAACCAGGTTGGCTCCAGGTCTGGATTTACACATGCCGGTGGTTTCAGCCGACATGGACACTGTTACGGAATCCCGTATGGCCATCGCTCTCGCGCTGAATGGTGGACTCGGCCTGATCCACTACAACATGCCGCAGAAACAACAACTCTCAGAGCTTTCGCGGGTGAAAAACCATGTCCACGGTCTGATCCGCGAACCAATCAAGGTTCACCCAGACCAATGTATCGGGGATGTTTTGGCATTAATTGAAGAAAAGAAATATACCTTCAGCACATTTCCTGTCGTCGATGAAAAAGGCGTCTTACTGGGTCTGCTCCCCGGTCATTGCGTGAGATCGCGCTTTGCCTCACGCGGAGTGGCCGAGGCTATGATTTCCCGTTCAGCCGTTCTTACCATCCGCGAAAATGAACTCGGAGCGGATCCCATTGCGCGGGCAGATCGTTTTTTTACCGAACATATCGGCATTCACAAATTACTGGTGGTAGATCAGAGCGACCAGTTGAGAGGCCTTTTCACCCTCAGCGACATTGAAAGAATCACCCAAGAACGCTCATTGCAGACCAAGCCAGCTCGTGACTCCAAGTTCAGACTTCTCTGCGGCGCGGCCGTTAGTGCCCCAAGAAAAAGCGATGGAGCCTTGGACGCCGAATCCCTTTTAATCCACGTGGGAGCATTGGTGGAACGCGGACTCGATGCCGTAGCCGTTTCCACAGCTCATGGTCACACGCGAGGTGTGGGAGATGCTGTAAAAGCCATTCGTAAGGCTTACCCGGAATTACCCATCATTGCCGGCAACGTCACCAGCGCTGGCGGCGTCGAATTTCTGGCTCAATGCGGCGCCAATACGATCAAAGTCGGTCAAGGCCCTGGTTCGATTTGCACAACACGCGTTGTTGCCGGCGTTGGCATTCCACAACTCACCGCTCTTTATGTCTGCTCCAAGGCGGCTGAAAATTTAGGCGTCACGATTCTTGCTGATGGTGGAGTGACCAAATCTGGGGATGTGGTCAAGGCTTTGACTCTAGCTCAAGCCGTTGTCTGCGGAAGTTTGCTGGCAGGATGTCCTGAAGCCCCTGGCCAGATCATGGAAATCAACGGAAAATTTTATAAACAGTATCGCGGCATGGGAAGCCACGCGGCCATGAAAGCCGGCAGCGCAGCCCGCTATGGCCATGCAAAAGAAATTTCCCAAAAATCCGCCGCAGAGGGCGTCGAAGCCTTGAAAGAAGTTTCTGCTCCGGTTGATACCGTTCTTGCCCAACTCGCTGGCGGACTGCAAAGCGGCATGGGCTACCTTGGAGCAGCCAATTTGAGTCAACTCCGTTCCTCCGCCCGCTTTGCCCGAATTACCTCAGCAGGTCTCCGCGAAAGCGCGCCGCATGACATCATCGAAGTCAAAACTGGGGGATAAATCCGAGCCCGTCGGATTGATTCATCACCACCGAAGCCATGATTATGCTTGGCTCATTACGCGCTGGAAACGAGCAGCCAAACCGGCGGGTTTAAAAATTCAATCCTTCGCGGAGTCCAGCGGATATAAAGTTTATTGGCTTCAAAGCATTCGCCCTCCCACAAAAGCCCATAGAATCTATATTTCCGCAGGAATTCACGGCGACGAACCTGCAACGTCAGAGGCGCTGTTGGGCTGGATCACGAATTACCCGGAAATAGCACAAAAATTCGACCTCACCATTTTTCCCTGTCTGAACCCTTGGGGTCTCACGCACAATCGCAGATCTGACGAACAGAACTACGACTTGAATCGAACATATCAGGACCCCGATGTTCCTCATATTCGCGCCCAACTGAATCTTCTTGCAGGTCGTAGATTTCAACTCGCCCTTAGTCTTCATGAGGACTACGACGCTCAAGGCGCCTACCTTTACGAAATTCCTTCCCAGAAGAATCACATCGGGGAATCGCTCATCCAAGCGATGGCCGAACATGTTCCGATTGAACCCCGATCAAAAATTGATGGGCACAAAGCGAGGGGTGGAGTGATTCGACGGAGAATACGCCCGGATACGCTCACCTCCTGGCCTGAGGCATTTGCCCTACACTTTTTCTTTTCGGAGAGAACACTGACCATCGAAACACCGTCAGAATTTTGCATCGATCAACGAGTGTCAGCACACATTGCGGCGATCAATGCGGCGCTAAGATCAATCAACTAGCTCGGCGTATTTTTCACGAGCCATAGCGCGGCTCATATCAAGGATGGCCGTGGAGTCATCCATGTTGAGTGCAGTCGCGGCCAATGCCTCGCAAGCAGATGCGTCGAGGGACTGAACGGCTTTTTTAACGCGTGGCACAAGAACTCCCGTGGCACTTAGTTCCTGGATTCCCAAGCCAATTAGCAAAGGAGTCAGCGAAACATCGGCAGCCATTTCACCGCAAACACCTGTCCAAATACCCTTTGAGCGACCTGCATCCACGGTCATTTTGATCATTCGAAGAATCGAAGGGTGCGTGGGATTGTAGAGATGGGCAATGCGGTCATTCAAACGATCCACCGCAATGGAATACTGGATAAGATCATTCGTTCCGATGCTGAAGAATTTGACTTCGCGGGCGAGATGGTCGGCTACAAAAACAGCACTCGGCGTTTCAATCATAATGCCGACATCAATAGAGGCGTTGAAAGGAATCCCTTCGGCACGGAGTTCATTTTTGCACTCTTCAAGGACGGCATTGGCTCGGCGGAGTTCCTCCAGGCCGGAGATCATTGGATACATGATCCGAACATTGCCAACAGTTGCCGCGCGAAGAATGGCGCGAAGCTGAACTTTGAAGATATCAGGGTTTTGGAGGCAAAAGCGAATGGCCCGGCAACCCAGAAATGGATTCGCCTCTTCGTCAAAAACAAGGCTCGCAGTTGTTTTGTCGCCACCAATATCCAAGGTGCGAATAATCACCCCATGCGGTTGGGAACTCTCCGCAGCCATACGGTAGTGCTCGTATTGTTCCTCCTCGCTCGGAGGTTCATTACGATTGAGGTAAAGAAATTCGGTTCGATACAACCCAATGCCCTCGGCTCCGCTTTGTGAGATTTCACCGAGTTCCTCAGGCAAATCGATATTGGCGGAAAGAATGATGTGTCGGCCGTCCTTGGTCGTGGACTCCGTCTCACGGATGAGCTGAAGGCGCTCGACGACCTGTTCTTTCTGGAGTTCGATGCGACCGTATTCAGCCAGAGTTGCAGGGGAAGGATTGAGAATCAGGATACCATTGTATCCATCGATAAGAATGTCGTCTCCGAGGGTGATTTGGTGGCAAATTCCCTGCATGCCGACAATGGCTGGAATTTCCAGAGATCGAGCCATGATCGCCGTGTGCGAGGTTTTGCTGCCGATCTCGGTCACAAACCCCTTCACCAAATCGCGGTTGAGTTGCGCCGTGTCGGATGGGGTCAGATTGTGCGCCACGACAATGTGTGGCTGGTCGTGCGCCGCTGGGTTTTGCGGAGCTTTTCCGAGAAGATTGCGAATGACTCGCCGGGCGACATCCTGGATATCAACAACGCGTTCCTTCAGGTAAGGATCGTCAATAGCCTCGAGCGTGTTGCAGTATTTTTGGGCGACCTGTTGAAAGACATATTCGACTGTGAATTTGTCCCTCTCCAGCATGCGCAAAACCTCATCAATGAGGGTGCGGTCTTCGACAACCAGAAGATGGGCATCAAAAATACTGGCATCTTCCGACCCGATCGCGGCAACAATCTGTTGCTGGATGTCGAGGAGTTCCATCCGCGTGGCGATCAGAGCCGCTTCAAAACGGGCAACCTCGCCCGATAATTCACTCTCCTCGATGGAGCGCGGGGAAATTTCCTCGTCTATTTCGTAACGATGGTAAGCGGGAAAGTGGGCAATGCCCTGCGCTACGGGAATGCCCGCAAAACGTTTTTCAACTTTTTCTTTGGAATCCGCCTCCATTTATATCAGGCAGATTAAACACAAAAAAATTCTTGCGCAATGAGAAGAACTACTCTTCTCCGAATCGGGTCTCTACGAGATTTTTGATTTCAGCGACCGCTTTTTCGGCATCAGCGCCTTCGGCATGGATGGCAAGTTTCGATCCCTTACCGGCTGCCAGCATCATGAGTCCCATAATACTTTTGCCGTTCACCCTCTCGCCATCTTTCTCGACCCACACGTCCGCCCGGTAGCGGCTTGATATTTTGACAAACATCGCGGCCGGGCGCGCGTGAAGACCGTTTCGATTGTCGATGGTTACTTCACCACTGCATCGTTGCACATCATCTGACATTTTTTTCTTTGTTAGAATTCCCATCATTTGCTCCGGCGTTCACTGATCTTATGTAAAAGTCGCTGGTTAAATTCCTGCGCACTGTTTTCTCCCATGTCTTTGAGTTTCTGATCCAGCGCCGCCACTTCTACAAGGCGGGCAATGTCTCTGCCAGTGCGAACCGGCAATGTGACATGTGGAATTTTGATTCCCAAAATTTCATAGGTTTCACGGTCGAGTCCGATTCTATCCACGTTTTCGACCTCATGCCAATCTTTCAATGTAACCACAAAATCGAGGCGCTTTTGAGGAACCACAGCGCCGGCACCGAATATGGATGCGATGTTAATAATTCCAATACCTCGAACCTCCATGTGATATCGCGAAATACTATCCGACATGCCGATCAATTCGCTCCCCTCGGCAGAGCGGAAGCGAGTGATGTCATCACTCACAAGACTGTAACCCCGCTCAATGAGACCAAGAACGCACTCGCTTTTTCCAATTCCACTCGCGCCGCGAATAAGGGTTCCCACTCCCAAAATACTGACCATGCTGCCGTGTTCCGTGGTCGATGGAGCAAAGTCCATTTCCAAAAGAATCGTTGCGGCATTGATGAATTTCATCGTGATCATGTTGGTCCGCAGAACCGGCGTTTCAAATTCGGCAGCGGCATCCAAAAAAGCCGGAGGCACAGGCGCGTTGCGGGCAATGACAATGCACGGCATGTTGCGAGAAAACAAAGCACGGGCTCGTTCTTTGAGCACGGATGCACTCAAGCTTTTTAAATAACTCAACTCCGCAGCGCCAAGAACCTGAATCCGCTTAACCGCAAAATAACTGTAGAAACCCGATAGAGCCAGGCCTGGGCGGTTAATGGTGGGCTCACGAATGAGACGATTTAAGCCTCTCGAACTTCCCTCAAGGCGCATGCCGAGCTTCTCCGCATGATTCGCATAAAAGTGCCCAACGGTGATGTGGGAAACTTTTTTATGCGATTTGTTCATAGAGCAAGAAGACTGATAAACCAGTTGGTGGAAAGTGGCAATGGCCGTGAATCAATTTTTTAATTTCTGGAAAATGAGAGCCACCAAGAGAACCGGTTCTGGAACACGCACAGAAAAAGTTTGGGGTATAAAAAATTGCAGCCCGTCACGACGAATGCCGTAACGGGCTGCTGTTCCCCCCAGAACATTTTTGAAGATATTCAGATTTTTTAAACCCGCAAGAACTTTTTTTGATTTTTTTAAAAAGTTTTTTGCGGGCTCTCAACCCGTGGAAAAAAGTTTTGCCCCTCTCGTGCCGTTTCGAAGCAGTTCCCGTTCCCTAAGATTAGGGTGGATGACCGCTTACCCTGCGCTCTGACCTCCAATAAAGGCCTGTCATCACACAAGGAGCCAAGCCTCCGGGTTGATTTTAATTATCGGTTCGGGAGTTTACTCCGTTTAATCGCGAACACAGAAGGGCAAATTGTTTTGCGGCCGCAGCCGCGAAAGTCGTGAATCTGGTAAAGAACTATTCTCGGAAATCTACACCCAAGGATTCCCTCAGGGTCGCCTTGATACGATCGGTGGCGGCGTTGACTTCTTCTGCAGTCAACGTTCTCTCCGAAGAACGGAAAGTCAAGGCGATCGCCAGAGATTTTTTATCAGCAGGAATTTTGATCCCCTTGCTATCGGTAAAAAGATCAAACAAATGAATGCCGTCGAGAAGAGGTTCCTTGAGAGCTTCCACAGCAATCTGCACCGATCCGTATTTCAAATCCAAAGGGGCAAGAAATGCGATGTCACGCGAAGATGTCGGAAACTTCGGCAATGCAGATGCCAAGCGGGTCTTCGGCAATACAGCCTGCCAAGCGGCGAGATCAAATTCCGCAGCCAGCAATGGCGTGGTTACACCCAAGTCACGGGCAATAGATGGGTGCAACTGGCCGGCGATTCCTATTTTTTTTCCGCCGAAATACACTTCGGATGCTGCACCAAATGGAGCTGGGGCAACCTCAAGAGGTTTCAGATCTCCATCCTCCAAACGAACAAGATGACGAACCACTCCGAGCAGATCAAAAATATCCCAAGCGCGTGTCGCGACGCCTCTCCAGTCAGGAGATTGAATATCACCCGTTGCGACTAAAGTGAGCCGCTGAAATTCCCCCGCAGAAGAAAAGACTCGGCCGACTTCAAAAAGCGGGATGGATTTAGCTCCTTGATCGATATTGAGAGCCAAAGCAGAAAGCAGACCGGGAATCAGGCTATTACGGAGCCGGGACTGATCATCGCCAAAAGGATTCTTCAGTTCAACGGCATCCCCTGGGGCGGCAGCGGCAGACACCAATGTGCTTGTGCGAGCTTCATGGAATCCCATGCCCGCAAGTTTGCGGCGAAGGTCCATTGCGAAATCATAAGCCAAATCGGCATCGGAAGCTGGCGCAAAAACGCCAACGGCGCGGGAAGGAATTTTTTCGATTCCAACAACGCGCGAAATTTCTTCGATGAGATCGGCCTCACGATGCAACTCCCGCCGAAAGCCTGGAATGGACCAGTGGGATTCATCGCCAGCTGAGATTTTCTGCAATCCCACACGCACAAGTGCGGATTCGATTTCATCATTCGAAAGATCAAGCCCGAGCAACGAACGAACACGAGCGTGACGGAGTTTTACCTCACGACGTTCGTGAGATTTCCCGGCAACCCAAAGAGTTTCATCCGCAACGCCACCTGCAACCTGCAGAATGAGTTCCACAGCTCTCGCAGAGGCCAGAGCGACACCTTCGGGATCAATCCCACGCTCAAACCGATAACTGGAATCGCTGATCAACCCTAATGAGCGAGAGGCCCGACGCACCATGGCAGGATCAAAGACTGCGCTCTCGAGAAGAATATCAGTTGTGGATTCGGTCACGCCGCTCAGTTCTCCGCCCATGACACCAGCGAGGGCGGCAGGGCCATTGGCGTCTGCAATGACAAGAAAGTCAGGCTTCAATTTGTAATCACGTCCATCCAATGCTCGGAAATTTTCTCCCTCCGAGGCACGACGCACATGGAGTGGACCGTTGATTTTAGCAGCATCAAACGCGTGGAGAGGTTGCCCCATCTCAAAAAGAACGTAGTTTGTTACGTCCACGACATTATTCACGGAACGAAGCCCAACTGAAGCCAAGCGGTCAGCGAGCCACTGTGGACTTGGTCCGACCTTAACCCCAGAAATCCGGTGCAAGGTGTAGTATTCGCAACCCGCATCGTCCAAAACCGCGTGCCCCTCTGCCGAACCCATTGAGGCCATCTTCGCTTGCGGGGATTTCACATCGAGACCAGTAAAAACACTGATCTCCCGCGCGACTCCGAAGTGGTGCAGCCAGTCCGGGCGGTTTGGGGTAATTTCGAGCTCCAGCAATGTATCGGGCGGGAATAAATCTTTGATCGGTGTTCCGGACTTGGAATCTGCAGGCAGGATCAGCAAACCATCCGACTCCTCGGCAAGGCGAAGTTCCTTGGCACTGCACATCATCCCTTCGCTTTCGACGCCGCGAAGCTTGCCGGTCTTGATTTTAAAATCTCCTGGCAGAACGGCCCCCGGCAAGGCGAGTGGAACTTTGTCGCCAACTTTGTAGTTTTTCGCACCGCAAACGATCTGACGAGGAGTGCCAGAGCCATCATCCACTCGGCATACGCTCAAACGATCGGCGTTTGGGTGTTGGGTGGATTCGAGAATTTGAGCAACAACGACGTTATCCATTGCCGCTCCCCTCACCTCGATGCCGGCGACTTCAAGTCCAGCGCGACGAAGGAGAGTTTCGAGTTCGGACGCCGAAAGTTGGCAGTCCACAAAATCACGCAGCCAGTTGAGTGAGATTTTCACAAAAATTAGAATTGTTTAAGGAAACGCAGGTCGTTTTCGACAAGCATGCGAATGTCAGGAATGCGGGAAAGGTTCATGGCAAGACGCTCGAGGCCGAACCCAAATGCAAAACCGCTAACCCGCTCGGGATCGAAAACACGGTCACCACGACGATGGCAGATGGCCTCAAAAACGGCAGGGTCAACCATTCCGCAGCCCGCAAGCTCCATCCACTCGTTGCCAAGGGCCTCGGCACGGATGTCGATTTCGTAACTCGGCTCCGTGAAAGGGAAAAAGTGCGGGCGAAATTGCAGGTCGGTGCCGGGACCAAAAAGTTCCCGAAAGAAAAATTCCAATGTTCCCTTGAGGTCGGCGAGACTGACGTTTTCAGCCACGTAAAGACCTTCCATTTGGGTAAACTGAGCAAGGTGCGTGGCATCGACTTCATCGCGACGATAAGCCGCACCGGGAGCAATAATGCGCACCGGAGGATGTGAATTTTCCATCACTCGAATCTGAACGCTCGATGTGTGCGAGCGCAGCAGGCGTCCGTCTGGAAGATAAAAAGTATCCTGCTCATTGCGCGCCGGATGGTCTGGAGGAGTGTTTAGCGCATCAAAGCAATGCCACTCGGTCTCGATATCCGGTCCATCGGCAATCGCAAATCCCATGCGACGAAAGCACCGCACCGCACGATCCATCAGCTGAGTGAGTGGATGAAGGGTTCCAGGCGCTGCCCCTGTGCCAGGAAGCGTAAGATCCAATGAAGCGGCCGCCGCAGAATCAGCGGCCTCCAAAAGACGCTTTTCCGATTCCTCAAGAGCGGACGTGACCGCCTGACGGAGATCATTGAGAAGTTTGCCAAATTTTGGGCGATCCTCCTTGGGAACGTTGCGCATTCCCTCACTGAGAACAGTAATGGCGCCGCTTTTTCCCAAAAACCGAACACGGGCCGCCTCAAGCAATGAGGTATCATTTGCGGCCGCGATCAAGGCCAGAGCCTCTGAACGAAGTGACTCAGCTTGTTGTTCCATAAGAAAAATTGACTAGAGAGGAAACTAAGACCAAAGGGAAAATGAAATCATTTCAAGCCCAGTTATCCACGAATGACTGCACAAAGATCACAGAGATTATCACAGAGGAAAGGAATCAGTTCCCTCCTCTGTGTTCTCTGTGCGCTCTGTGGTCAATCACCCCGTTGGTCGGGGTTAGGCAGACTTAGGCTGCCTTTTTGCTTTCGAGGGCAACGCGGACGCGTGCGACGATCTGCTTGAAAGCAGCTTCGTCTTTGATCGCGATATCAGAAAGAACCTTGCGGTCGATCGTGATATTTGCGGACTTCAAGCCCTCGATGAAACGGCTGTAGGTGATTCCTTCGGCACGCACAGCAGCGCTGAGACGTGTGATCCAAAGAGCGCGGAAATTGCGCTTGCGGGCTTTGCGATCGCGGTAAGCCCAATATTTGCCCTTCATCTGGGCATCCTTCGCGTAGCGGAAGAGTTTCGAGCGACGTCCGCGATAACCTTTCGAGGCGTCGATAACGCGCTTACGACGAGCGCGACTGGCTGGAGAGTTTGTGGCTCTTGGCATGTTTATAAAACCCTGCATTTCGGCAGGGCCTCCTTGGAACGGCTGTTCGTTTCGTTGTGATCCTCGGACTCGCCGATTCCGTATCCCTGAAATAATTCAGGGCAGTCCGAAGGATCGAAATTCTGTCTTTAGTGGCTGAAAGGCAGACAGGCCTTGATGCGAGCCTCGTCGGTTACATCAACAACAGCCGACTTTGCCATATGGCGTTTCTTGTTGGCGTTTTTCGTTGAGAGAAGGTGACGACGGGAAGCATGGTTGCGGACAACCTTGCCGGTTCCGGTGACCTTGAAACGCTTGGCCACTGACTTGCGTGTTTTACTGCGTGCGATTGATTTTGGCATTGGAAAAGGGTGGAACGCTATCAGACACAGACATCATTGCAATGATATTTTTGCAAATTTCAACGTTCCTCGGATTTTTTCTTATCCTTTTTTGCACCGATCCAAAGCGGAGCAGAAATCCCCTCCCGAAACGCAGCCAGTGAGGCTTGGGAGGAATTCACCCGAAGATTGCTGAATGTGCCATCCTCATTCTGCCAGCGTTCATGCCAATAAACGGCCGCTTTGATTTTGGGATATTCTGGAATTATTTTTAGCGCATCACGAAACCACTGGGGCTTGCTTCCAAATTTCGGAAATTCTCCAACTCCAAATTCCGCAAGCATGACCGGCTTCTGGGCGATGGCGGTGATTTCGCGATAAGGCCAAGAAATAAGATCTGGAAAAAAACACCAGTCGCCCAGTTCGCGAAATTGTTTCCCATAGAGACTCATGCCGAGCCAATCGACATAGTTATTTCCGGGGTAATACGCGCCCATCAAATTCCAATCATCATTCTCTGCGGAGTAGGCGTTCACATGAAAAACCCAGCGGACATTGGTTGCTCCACGTGCGCGAACGCGATCCACGATGTATCTCCAGGCTTTTTTAAAAACCTCATTCCCGCCTTTCGCTCCGCCATAGAACGTTCCCGACCAAGGAAACCAACTTCCATTCATTTCATTGCAAAGGGAGACAAGAAACGGCTTGCCGAACGCCTTGGCTCCATCACCCCAGGCATCGATATAGTCGTCCCATTTTCCATTGAGAATTTCTAAAAGGGAAAATCGGTCTGGGCCTTTGTTTTGCTCGTAGGGCTTGTCCCAAGGAGACCAAAAGACCAGGGGAATGGCACCATGACGGTCAATGAGTGCCAGATTTTTAGATGGGAAAGTTTGTTCCCCCCAATAGCTCGATGAGGCAATGATAGCCGGCGCTTTCCCAACCAGTGTTTCAAATTTTTCGATGCCCTCCAGGGTGACGGCATCCTCGGTTTCTCCGAAATCCATGTAAGCCCCGAAAAGGACACCTTTTTTTGGAATCGGAATGTCAGCGGTCTCCAGAGGGGCGCAGCAAATAAAAACAAGTGGAATAAGAAATCGAAAAATCATGGGACAGAAACTGTGGCGGTTCGCTGGAGTTTTCCCCAACCGACCCAAGCGCCACGGATCGCATGGATAAGGGATTTCCAGATCACATAACCGAGGAGCGGGCGATAAATAAAGCGCTGGGGAATGATTCTGAGAGCCACACGGATAGGAAGCCCCTCTAACCGGCAAGCCACGGAGGCGAGAATCACATCGCAAATCATAAACGCCACAAAGTATGGCAGGATGTCGTCTGCGTGGCCGAAGATGAGCGACTGCAGAAATAAAATATCAATAAATGGCGAGATCGCCACGAGCACGACTTGGAAAAAAAGAATTCCCGGAAGGCTGAAAAAACCGAGCGCCTTGTAGCGCGAATTAAACAGCATGTCGGAGTGTTTCGCAACGCACTGAAGCGTTCCAAATGCCCAACGAAACCTCTGCTTCGCGAGAGCGGAGAAAGTTTCTGGAGCTTCCGTGTAAGCCACCGCTTTCGGTTGGTATTCGACGGTGTAACCGGTCTTGTGAATGGCCAGCGTGAGGTCGGTATCTTCGGCCAGTGTTTCGAAGGAAAACCCGCCTGCTGCAAGTATCACATCCCGACGAATCGCACTGATCGCCCCGGGAGCTACGGTAATGCAGTTCCAAACCGCATAAGCACGGCGGTCGAGATTGAAGCCACTTATGTATTCCAAATCCTGACAACGGGCGAGAAATGTGCCGCAATTTCCAACGCGAGCATGGCCTGAGACAGCGCCAACTTTTTTATCGTGGAAGGACTCAACCAATCGGCTCAAGGCATCCTTCTGAAACTGTGTATCGGCATCCACAAAAATAAGGATTTCACTTTCGGTTAAATCCACAGCTCGCTGGAGGGCATGGGCCTTGCCGGAATTAACCTGTCTCAGCAATCGCACGCGGGAATCCTTGATCGACTCCACCACAGCTGCCGTGCCGTCTGTCGATCCATCATCGACCACAACAACCTCGATGGAATTAGGGTAGTCCGATGCCAGAAGAGACTCGATGGTTTTTGCGATCACCTTTTCCTCATTGAAGGCAGGAATAATAACGGAGACAGATGGCTTGATGAAATCGCTTGGAGCCTCCGGAGCCTTATGAAAACGGGCCAGAAAAAGAACCAACACGGTTCGGGCAACAACAAGCACCGTGCCGATCAAGAGGAAGGACTCGATGAGGTTCTGAAAAGTCCTTAAAATATCAAATCCAATCCCACTGGCGAGAAACTCAAACGATCTATTTTCAGGAGACATGGGCGGCATAATTTTTTGAGTTTCCACACCGAGGAGATCAGCAACGGTCACAATTTTATCGCCTCGTTCTTGAAGGTAATCCAAAAGCCCGGGAAG
>JBEIMO010000004.1:0-30861 GCA_040378625.1 Verrucomicrobiia bacterium
CGGGATTCGGGGCAAATAAAAATTCGACCTGCTCGCACCCAAGTGGTCCAGCTTCCTCGAGCGCTTCAAACGCAATCGAAAAACCCGCCTTTGCAAAACCAAGGTCGGCAAGATGGCGCTTCACCAGCGAGACAAGCCCTGCTGTTGATTTTTGGCGCGTCTGACTGAGCTTTCGCCTGGCAGCATCAAGCTCCGTTTTGGCTTTGGAAATTTCTCCGTCGAGGCCTGCGCCTCGTTCCTCTCTCGTTTTTAATCCTGCCAACTTCTCCGCAGCGGCGGCTCCAAATTCCATGATCGCTTCGACGCTGGAGCCGTATTTTCTTTTCAAATGCTGAATCGTGTCGAGTCGGCTTTCAATTGATTCCAAGCTCTGCGGATCGGCATCCAGGGCGTTGAAATATCTGTCCACATCGCGCGAAAGATCCTGCAGGGATTCGAAAATTCCGGCGGCGGCGTCCGTGAGCGATGACGTGTTTTCGTCGAGGCGGTGGAGTTCCTTCATCAGGCGCGAAATGTCTCCCCAGCGCGATGTCATGGAATCCTCCGAGTCGGTCAGGAGGCCGGTTAATTCGGTGCAGATCGCGCAAAGTCTCTGAGCATTCGCGCTGGTGCGCTGACGCGCAAGCAGTTCCTCCTCCTCGCCGGGTTTGAGGTCGGCGGATTGGATTTCGTTGACCTGATGCGTGAGAAGGTCGATCTCCCGCACGATGGCTTCAGCATTTTCCGTAAGACGTTTTTTTTCGGCGATGAGCTGCATGCAACTGCGTCGTTTTATGCTGAATGACTCCCGCAGCGCATCCGCGCCGGCAAACGAATCCAACACGAGAAGCTGATGGTCCCTCGAAAAAAGACTCTGGTGGTCATGCGGTCCATGAAGGTCTACCAGTAAATCTCCGAGCTGGCGGAGCAGAGTGAGTGTGCATGCGGAGCCGTTGACAAATTGTTTTCCATTGCCGCCAGCAGCGACGGTGCGTTTGATGATCAGGCGGCCTTCCTCGCAGGCTTCCGCTCCGCCTTCTTCCAAAATCCCATGAATTTCTGAAACTTTTGGTATTTCAAAAACACCCTCGACCGTGCAGGAATCAGCTCCGGCACGGACAAGCGATTTATCGGCGCGCTCTCCCAGAAGCAGCTTCACTGCGCCCAAGATGACGGATTTGCCCGCTCCGGTTTCTCCGGTGATTGCGACAAATCCTCCCGGCGGCTCCCAGAAAAGCTCTTCCACGAGTGCCAAATTTCGAATGCGTAAAGAGGCCAACGTTGCGAACATTCCGCAACTATGCCAATCTCTCCCACGAAATCAACGCGATGAGGGATATGGAGATCACATTTTTGGGAACGGGCACATCGCATGGCATTCCCGTGATTGGGTGTTCTTGTTCGGTTTGTCGTTCCTCCGACCCTCGTGACAAGCGTTTGCGCACGGCAATCCATGTGCAAACACCCGAGATTTCACTCATTGTCGATACGACGCCGGACTTCCGCTTTCAATGTCTCCGTGAGGGCATTAATCGGGTGGATGCGGTTCTTTATACCCACTCGCACGTGGACCATGTTCTGGGCTTCGATGACCTTCGCCGCTTTTGTGAGATGGAGAATAAAAGCATTCCCGTTTATGGCTCGGAACGAACGCTGGCCGATCTGTCGCGCATTTTCCAATACGCCTTCGATGGTTCCGCAAAGTTTCCTAATTACGTCAGGCCAGATCCCATCTGCGTAAAAGGACCATTTTCCATTGGGGGGCTGGATATCGAAGCCGTTGACTTGCCCCATGGCCGCATGGTGACAAATGGCTATGTTTTCAAAAAAAATGGTCGCCCACTTCTGGCCTATTACACCGATTGTGCGGACGTTCCGCCAGAAGCCGAGGAGGCGGCACGTGATGTCGAAGTGTTGGTCATCGATGCCCTTCGACACGATTCCCACCAGACCCACTTCACAATCTCTGGTGCCATGCAGGCCGCGCGACGCATTCGAGCAAAAAAAACATATTTCATCCACATGTGCCATGATGTAGGCCATGAGGAAACGGAATCGCTTTTACCCTCCGATATTCGACTTACATATGACGGACTACGCCTCCAGCTGTAAAAAAACCATCATGTTGCTTGGCTTGGCGCTTGTATGTGCGTGGCAAGCTCCCGCCATCGCTCAAACGGACGAGCAACTCGCCGCCGCAACGCTCGTTATTTACAATGCCAATGACCCTGAATCTCTCGAGTTGGCCAATTATTACGCCTCCCGCCGCAACATCCCTTCCAATAAGCTTCTGGGGCTGGATTGTCCTGTAAAAGAAGAGATCAGCCGCAGCGTTTTCGAGACATCAATTGCCACTCCTCTTGTTAAAAAACTGACCGAGTCGGGATGGTGGGTTTTTACCGAGTCCGGTGGATCGAAACCAATCGAGTCCAAAATCCGATTCCTCGCCATCATTCGCGGCGTTCCGTTGAAAGTGGCGGCTGATTCCAAAATCCCGCCGGCCACGCATCTCCTGAACTGGCCTCCACAATTAACCTCCCGCAATGATGCCTCGGTGGATAGCGAACTCGCCGCGCTCGGCTTGCCAGATTTCACCCCGTCGGGCTTCATGCAGAATCCGTATTATCGCCGTTTTACTCCGATCTTGAGAGAGTCCATTCCTTCGGGACTTTTGCTGCCAAGTCGATTGGATGCTCCCACGCCGGAATTGGTTAAAAAAATGATCGATGATTCCCTCCAAGCCGAAAAGGATGGGCTCTGGGGTTGGGGATGCGTCGACGCCCGCGGAATCACCAGTGGAGGACTGCTGGAAGGCGATACCTGGATGCTGCGATTGGCTTCGTTGCTGCGTGCGCGCGGCGTTCCGACACTCCTCGACAATGAACCGGCTACGATTGATGCAGGATTTCCTCTGCCAGAGGTGGCTGCATATTTCGGTTGGTATGCGGGTGACATCACTGGCCCATTTGCAGCCAATGATTTTAAATTCGTTCCCGGCGCGGTGGCTGTTCATCTCCACTCATTCAGCGCCTCCACTTTGCGTTCAAACACCCAGGGTTGGTGTGGTCCGCTCATCGCGCATGGTGCGGCAGCGACTCTCGGAAATGTCTATGAACCCTATCTGACCTTCACAGCGAACCTCGATATTTTCCAAGATCGTCTCATGGATGGTCTGACCCTTGCGGAGAGTGCTTGGATGTCTCAGCGCGCCGTTTCCTGGGTGGGAGTCGTTGTGGGGGATCCACTTTATCGTCCGTATGCCGCATGGAGTGAGTTTCCCAAAACTCAAAATCCTCCAAATAAATGGCGGACCTTCCGGAGCATCAGCGGATCCACAAAATTACAAACAGCCTTTTTGGCACTCCATGAGGCAGCCAATGAAACCAAAGACGGCATGTTCTTAGAGGCTTTGGGGTTGGTGCAATTGGACATGCAGGATTCCGCAGCGGCATTGGATTCGTTTAACGGAGCGCTCGCATTTACAAGTTCTCCAAGCGTTCGGAAGCGTTTGGAAATCCAAATAGCCAATGCCCAGCGCCGACTTGCGACCACTAAAAAGCCTGAGAGTGACAAGGAGGCTACCGAAATGGCGGAGGCTAAAATTCCAGGGGCTACCAACGACAAAGCATCCCAAAACGCAACCAATGAGCGTGAAAAGGCAAAACCCGATGACGCCCAGGATCGGAGGGCTCTGGAATTGTCGAAACGCATTCTCGTTCTCGAGGTAGATAATCAGATTTTGCAGGACGAAAATAAGCGCGTCACCGGAAAACTGGAAAACGCGGACAAGATGATTCAAACATTGAAAGCCTCTTTGCAGAAAGGGGCCGTCCAAGCAGAAAAAACTCCAGCACCAGAATCGGAAGTCAAGCAACCGGCAGTTCCTGCCGCCGAAACGAATGGTCTCCAAGAGAGCTTGAATGCGCTTAAAGCGGATATCGGTTTGCGTGATGAAAAAATCAAGTTGCTGACCGCGCAGTTGCAGGAGGCCAAGACAGCCAATGTGAGCAAATCGACACCTGAAAAAATGGAGATTTCGATGGTGGTGAAGCCTCCAGTTGTTACCCCTTCGCCAACCCCTGCCGCCAAGCCTGTCTTGGGAGATTCGGATTTGGGCGAAGTGTCACAAAAAACCAAACCTCTGGCCGATCGCGCTGCACGGCTCTATCGGGATAAAAGATATTTTGATGCGGTTATCATCTATCGCCAAGCGGTGGATTCTGAACCGAACAATCTTTCTATGATTGCCAATCTGGCTGTCGCCAAAATCGAAACCGGCAAATTCAAGGATGCACAAGCGGGACTCGAAAAGGTTCTCGCTGCAAAACCTAATAACATTTTTGCGCTAACCAATCTTGGTCTCGTCTTCGTGAAGCAGCGGAATTACGAAAAAGCCTTCAAGCCTCTCACTCAGGCTCTCCAATTGGATCCTAACAATGCGGCGGCACACAGGCATATGGCTGTGGCGCTAGGAAAATTAGGAAAGACCACCGATGCAGAAGAACACTTCAACCGCAGCATTTCGTTGGAACCTAACGAGCCGAAAGTTTATGTGAGCCGCGCCCTCATGTATTTGGATACCAAGCCTCCCTTGCTGGATCAGGCTCGTGAAAATTACAACAAGGCCCTCTCTCTCGACCCAACGACCGATTCCGTGCTGGAGTTGAGGTTGAATGGAAAACAGCCGCAAACACCTGCGCCAGTTGCTCCGGCGACTCGCTCATAAGGGTTTTGACCTTGATGGAGGATCCCACGGTTTGTGAAAACCTCTTCTCCTCTCGATTACGCGGCTGCTCGGCAGTCCAGCATTCTGCGTGAATCCTCGGCGCCGCGCCTGAGTGAAATTGAAATCCAAGCGCGCCTTTTCAATGGAGAATATGGCACGCGTTGGCTGACGCTCGGGGGATCAAATGTCGAAATTCTCCATTTCGGGGAATGGAACCGCGAGGCCGGACCGGACTTTAAAGGTGCCACGATTTGCTTTGACGACAGGGAACCTCAAAAGGGCGACATTGAGGTGGACTGGGATGCAAGGGACTGGGAGCGTCACGGGCACGCTACGAATCCAGCTTACACATCCGTCCAGTTGCACATTTTTATTACAGATTCCTCAGAACGTGCTTTTGCAAGGACAGTGGATCATCGCGAGGTCCCACAGGCTCGCTTGGAATGGGAGTCCGTATCAGTTCCTGCATTGAAGCAAGTTCCTGGCGCGGTGGAGCCTGATGTGGCGAAGTTGATGATCGCCGAAGCGGCGGAGTTTCGCCTCAGGATGAAGCATGCCGCACACGCCCGTGCAGCCTCACTTCATGGCCCGGATGCCGCACTCTTTCATGCCATCGCAACCGGGTTGGGTTACAAAAATAATGCCGTTCCGTTTCTGCTCACAGCGCAACGTGCGGGATGGCGCAGTGCCTGCAACCCGTCCGGAGAAGCTCTTCTATTCGGAATCGCTGGTTTTTTGATTCCTCGCACGTTTGATGACTCTGATGAAACAACCCGCCGGTATTTGAAACCTCTTTGGGATGAATGGTGGACGGTTCGTGACTCGTTGGCGCGGGTTGTTCTCCCGAAATCTCTTTGGAAATTTTCAGGGATCCGTCCGTCGAACCATCCCCATCGCCGCCTTGGCGCGCTCGCGGCTTTGGCTTTGCGATTTAACGACCTGAAACAGGCCGTCCGCTCCTCATCGGCAAAGGGATTTTTCGATTTTCTCCAAAGCGTGGAGCATCCGTATTGGAGTCATCATTGGAACTTGAACGCGTCTCGATTGGAAAAAACTGTGGCGCTCATTGGCTCAGACCGCGCCACAGATTTATTGATCAATGCCATCCTTCCCTCCCTCTCACTGGAAGTTGCGCGGGCAGAGTTGCAGACCATGCGCGGACCGCAGGCCAGCGGTCGCCTTCTGCGTGCCTGCGAGTGGTTGGTTGGAAACGATGATTCCTCGCTCTACCGCACTGCCGCGGATCAGCAAGGCTTGCTCCAGTTGTTCACCGATTTCGGTTCGCTCACGCCGTTGGAAGCATGGTCAAAAATCCAAAGCGGACGGTTTATGTAGAAAGAAAAGAGCGTTTTATCGCTGCAGAAATTGGGCTAACAAACTCGGCGATTTTTTCGTTGAGGGAGGAATCTTGGCCGTGATCTCCGATACGCCGGACGATGGCGCTGCCGATAACGACGGCGTCGGATTCGCTGGCCACTTGGGCGGCTTGCTCGGGTGTTGAGATGCCGAATCCGACTGCAATCGGGAGCGTGGTGTGTTTGCGGATTTCGGCGACTTGGGATGAAATGCTTGTGGAGAGACTGGTCTGCTCTCCGGTGACGCCCTCGCGGGAGACATAGTAAATAAAACCTTCCGCAGACTTCGCAATGAGTTCCATTCGCTCAGGAGGCGTCGTGGGTGCAATGAGGCGTATGGAGAGAAGTCCATGGGATTTCATCAATTCCTCATTGCGGGCGGCTTCATCCGGAGGAAGGTCGAGGATCAAGATCCCATCAGCTCCTGCAGCGGAAGCGTCCTGATGGAAACGTTCGAATCCATAGGTGTAAACGGGGTTCAAATAGGTGAAGAGAACGATGGGAATTTCCGAGGTTTTGCGAATGACGCGGATGGATTCCAAAACGCCGGCGACGCTGGCTCCGGCGTCAATGGCTCGCGATGCGGCGGCTTGAATCGTGGCACCGTCGGCAAGCGGATCGGAGAAGGGAACACCGAGTTCGACAATATCGACGCCGGATTTTTCCAGAGTGGCGACAAGTCCGGGAGTCGCGTTCAGATGAGGGTCGCCGGCGGTGATGTATGCGATAAACCCGCATTTTTTCGCGGTTTTGAGGTCCTGAAATTTCTTTTCGATACGGTTGGGTGATTTCATGAAATGTTTTCTGATTGTGTGCCTCGGGTGATCCAGATGCCAAGCAGGGCGATATCGGCAGGGGTCACTCCACTGATGCGGGCTGCTTGGCCAAGAGTTTCAGGGCGAATGTGCGTGAGTTTTTGGACGGCTTCGGAGCGGAGGCCATTAATCGTTGAGTAGTCCACCCAATTGGGAATCGTCTTCCCTTCATGGCGGGCGGTGCGGGCGATTTGTTCTTCCTGGCGGAGGATGTAGCCGGCGTATTTAAGGTCGGTTTCCATTTGCTCCCACACAGATTCAGAGAATTGGGATCGGATATCCGATGGCACATTTTGCCAGGTGTTCTCAGGGCGTTTCAGCCAACGCTCGAGTGGGATCGCATCGATTTTAAATTCTGTGAGACGGGATTTGAGATCGGTGAGCTGACGGAGTTTTTCTTGGAATCGCGAGGCACGTTCGCCGGTCACCAATCCTAATTCGATGCCCTTGCCGGTGAGTCGCAGATCGGAGTTGTCCTGACGCAATAAAAGGCGGTATTCCGCGCGGCTGGTGAACATGCGGTAGGGTTCGGGTGTTCCTCGGGTAACAAGATCATCCAATAAAACACCGATGTATCCTTCGTGGCGTCCGATAACGAGCGGCGGGCGCTTGAGGTGCTTCAGCGCAGCATTCGCACCGGCGACCAATCCTTGTGCGGCAGCTTCCTCGTAACCTGACGTGCCATTGATTTGACCTGCAAAGTAAAGGCCGGGCATGCGCTTTGTTTCGAGGGTCGTGTGGAGTTGGGTGGGTGGGCAGTAATCGTATTCCACCGCATATCCCGGACGAAGGATCTCGGCGTTCTCAAGTCCCGGAACGCTGCGGATGAAAGCGTATTGAACATCAAACGGCAGGCTGGTGGAAACACCGTTGACGTAGATTTCATCGGTGTGCCGGCCTTCGGGTTCGAGGAAGAGTTGGTGTTGGTTCTTCTCTGCAAACTTTACGACCTTGTCTTCGATGCTGGGGCAATAACGCGGTCCCACGCCTTCGATGACTCCCGAGTAGAGCGGAGATTTGTGGAGGTTTGAACGAATAATCTCGTGAGTGGCGGTCGTTGTGTAGGTGATCCAGCACGGAATCTGTCGGGCGTGAAACGCGCCATCCCTCCATTCGTTGAGGGTAAAAATATCATCCTCTCCGCGACGGAGGGTGTCTGCGAGATAGCTGAAGAGTGGGGGAGGTTCGTCTCCGTGCTGTGGTTCGCATTTGGTGAAATCGATACTCTTCGCCAGCAAGCGGCAGGGCGTTCCCGTCTTGAAGCGCCCGACTTCAAATCCCAGCTCCCTTAGGCAGTCGCTGAATGTTGAAACTGTATCGCCGAGGCGTCCGCCAGTTTGATTGCGCAGGCCCACATGAAGGAGTCCGCGCATGAACGTGCCAGTGGTTACAACAACAGCGCTGGTATTGAATCTTAGGCCAAGATTGGTTTCAACGCCCTCGACGCCGTTGTCACCGGTGATCAAGCGCGTCACATTCGCTTGCTTCACATCGAGCCGTGGTTGACGTTCCAAAATCGCCTTCATGCGGAATTGGTAAGCCTTCTTGTCACACTGAGTGCGTGGTGCACGGACGCTCGGTCCCTTGGTGGCATTCAGCATGCGGAATTGAATGCCAGTCGCATCGGTATTCAGCCCCATCTCTCCACCCAGTGCATCGATCTCACGAACCATGTGGCCTTTGGCGAGTCCCCCAATTGCTGGATTGCAGGACATCTGGCCCACGGTGTCGGCATTTTGTGTGAGCAAAAGCGTTTCACAGCCAAGGCGCGACGATGCCATGGCGGCCTCAATGCCTGCATGGCCCGCTCCGATGACGATAACGTCATAGTTTTTAGGATAGATGAAGTCGCTCAATTCAGCCGAATACCATGGATTATGATGCCGCGATGCTCAACGAAAAAGCCCGTTGCCTCGGGGAGTAGTCATTTTGTCAATAGATCGACACCTTGGATTTATCGAAAGAATTAACAAAATGGGAAAAATTTATAAGCAGAGCATTGATGCAAGATGAAAAGGGAAGCTTCACTTCAGCTCCTTGGGGCAAGCCATTCCGTTAATTCTGTAAATTCTGTCAAAAACTTCTTCTTCCGTCTTCAGTAATCCAGCCTGAAATCTTGGATCGTCTCTTTGAGGTCCGCGTTTTGTTGCTCTAATTCCATGATGCGATGGCGGAGTTTGTCGATTGTGGCTTTGGCCGAGTTGTATTGGACCTGCTTTTCCAGCAACGCAGATTCCAAACGATGGATGCGTTTGGAAAGATTGCTGGAAGCACTTTTGCTCCGGTTTGAATTCTTAGGTTCTGTGTGGACGTGTTCCTGGTGGGGAAGGAAAAACGGCGCTTCCCGCAGGAGCATTCTTTCGCCATTGCAGCAATTCACGATCGGCGTGGTTTCAGCGATTTCGCCGATATTTAAAAATTCGAGCAACGTCCCCTCGGTGGTCGGACCGTAAATCGCATTGTCCGACACCTCGATGAGCCAATCCATGCCGAGTTCTGAAATCATGGGCGCTTTGGTCCATATTCTTCTATCCGAAGAAATGGCGTCCTGCGGATTGATTTGGGCAGATGTTGCCCATTCGCGGATTTGATCAAACGACACTGGCCCAAAGATCTCACCTTTCTCAAATTTTCGGAGATACCAGTGGGGGGCTTGTTCTGATTGCATGGGAGAAATTAAAAACTGAGCGTTTTACAGAAAATGGCAAGCCGCATTCTCTGTTCTCGGCATGGGGAATTGGCCTGATTTACTAGCTGGGCGGTCTTGGTCTTGCATCGTGTCTTGCCAGCGGTTTGCTGGCCGATAGAATCCACTGCTGAACATATGAGCAAGACGCTACTTGATAAAGTTTGGGACGCGCACACCGTCCGGACTCTTCCCAACGGATCGACACAACTTTTGATCGGCACCCACCTCATTCACGAGGTGACCAGTCCGCAGGCATTTGGTATGCTGCGCGACCTCGGCCTCAAGGTGCTTTACCCTTCGCGCACGTTTGCGACCGTTGACCATATTGTCCCGACCGATGAGCGTCAGGAGCCGTTCAGCGATGAATTGGCCGATGCCATGATCAAGGCGCTGCGCAAAAACTGCGCGGATAACGGAATCACATTTTTCGACCTTCCCACCGGCCGTCAGGGAATCGTTCATATCGTCGGACCGGAACAAGGGATCACCCAACCGGGCACAACGATTGCCTGCGGCGACTCGCACACATCAACCCACGGTGCGTTTGGTGCGATTGCGTTTGGTATTGGAACAAGCCAAGTGCGTGACGTTCTTGCGACTCAAACCATGGCGATCCGCAAACCCAAAGTTCGCCGCATCAATGTGAATGGAAAGCTTCGTCCTGGCGTTTACGCAAAAGACGTCATTCTCCACATCATTCGTAAACTCGGCGTCAATGGCGGCCTTGGCTACGCCTACGAATACGGTGGAACAACATTTGATGCGTTCACTCAGGAAGAGCGCATGACGGTTTGCAACATGTCGATCGAAGGCGGTGCCCGCGTCGGCTACGTGAACCCGGACAACACGACATTTGAATATCTCAAAGGCCGCAATTTTGCTCCGAAGGGCGCGGAATGGGATGCTGCTGTCGCCCGCTGGCGTGCAACCGCTTCGGACCCTGATGCCAATTATGACGATGTGGTCACGTATAACGCGGAGGACATCGCTCCAACTGTCACCTGGGGGATCAATCCAGGGCAGGCGATTTTCATCAATGAAAACGTGCCGCTGGCTAGCGACGTTGCCGAAAAAGATCGCGCCACTGCCGAAGAGGCGCTGGCACACATGAACCTAACGGGAGGCAAGCCGATCAAAGGAACGAAAGTGCAAGTGGCATTTCTCGGAAGCTGCACGAATGGCCGCTTGAGCGACCTGCAGGAAGTGGCTCGTTATTTGAAGGGTCGCAAAGTCAATGCGGGCGTTAAAGCCATTGTTGTTCCGGGTTCTCAGGGGGTCGCCTCCTTGGCGGAAAGCATGGGCTTGGCAGAAATTTACCGCGAGGCAGGCTTCGAATGGCGAGGTGCCGGGTGCTCGATGTGCCTTGGTATGAATCCCGACAAACTCGTCGGCGATCAGCTTTGCGCCAGCTCCAGCAACCGCAATTTCAAAGGCCGTCAGGGAAGTCCGACTGGACGAACCGTTCTCATGAGTCCGCTCATGGTGGCCGCCGCCGCTGTCACTGGCGAAATCTCCGACGCCCGTGAAGTCTTTGGCATCAACTAAAACGCATTTCAAATAATCAAAAGATGGCTCTCGAAAAAATCACCCAAGTAACCGGCCGTGGCGTTTATGTTCCCGGCGATGACCTCGACACCGACCGCATCATTCCTGCGCGGTTCATGAAATGCATAACCTTCGACGGGCTCGGAGAATTTGCATTTTACGACGCCCGTGCATTTGCCAAGGCGGACGGACAGATCCACCCGCTGGACAACCCGCGTTTTAGTGGCGCAAGCGTTCTGCTTTCCGGCTCGAACTTTGGCTGTGGCAGTTCCCGTGAACATGCTCCGCAGGCGCTCTACCGCTTCGGCATCCGTGTGGTCATTGCAGAAAGCTTTGCAGAAATTTTCTTTGGAAACTCGATCACTCTTGGCATGCCATGCGTGGTCATGAGCGGCGAGGACATCCGCGCTGTGGCGGCTCTCATTGAGTCCGACCCGCAGGCGGCGATCACAATGGATCTCACGGAAAGCAAACTTTCCATCGCCGACATGGATTTCGCTGTGTCGCTGCCGGTGCACGCCCGCGAGGCGTTGATCACTGGAAAGTGGGACGCCATCGCCGATTTGTTGGAAGGAATCGATGACGTTCGCTCCTGCGCGGCGACATTGCCTTACATGGCAGCCTGAGTTTAAAAACTCATTGATCTCGAACAACCGATCTCACCGCGCGTGAGTTCGGTTGTTTTTTTAGTGAAATTTAGTGGCTGGTTGTTTGGTCCAACGCGTAGTAGGCCGCGCCAAAAAGTGCGGTGTGATCGTTGAGAATCACAAATACCGGCGTGTTTTCCATGATCGAGGAAAGTCGGCCTTTGTCGTTGAAGGCTTGGATGAAAGCGGGGCTCTGGATGCGTTTGAGGAGCTTCACTGGAATGCCTCCTCCTAAAAAGACGCCGCCGGTGGCCATCGATTTGAGGGCCATATTTGAGGCTTCCGCGCCGAGGCAGTTTACAAAAATTTCCAATGTTTGCGCACACATCGGGCAGGTGCCTGCATCCGCGTATTGCGCGATCACTGCACCGGTCTCGCGCGATTTCATTGCTTCAGCCACTTCAGCCAATTCGGTGCCCCGACCGGTATCGCGAAGGAATTTATAAATATTTTCGATGCCCATGCCGGAAACAACGCGCTCCGCACTGACGTGTCCGAATTGTTTGATCAGATATTGAAGGAGAGCGATCTCAAGGTCATTGCGGGGGCCGAACTCCGTATGACCGCCTTCGCAGGCCCAGACGTGATGGCGGTGTCCATCCCAGAACAAGCCGGCCTCGCCGAGTCCCGTGCCGGGCGAAACCACGCAGCGGTTTCCTTTTGCGTCAGGGGCTCCGTATTTAACAACCGCCAAATCTTCCGCTTGAAGATGGGCGATTCCATAGGCGTTTGCCGCCAGATCGTTTAGCAGGCTGACATGCGGGATTTCGAGTTCCTTCGAGATTTCAGCGGCATCAATCGCCCAAGACAAATTGATGGGATTCGAGCGTCCGTTGGAAACCGCTCCGGGAACTCCAAAGCTGGACGCAAGAATCGGAGAAGATTCGTCTTTGAGAAACTCTCTGAGAATCGAGATAAGGCTCGGGTAGCCCGGGCTGGAGAACCTTTGTTCGCGAAGCAATGCGAGCTTGTCGCCAACAATTCGAAACAATCCGATGTTTGATTTTGTTCCGCCAATATCGCCGGCAAGAATGAGATGAGAGGCCATATGGTTTTTTATCCAATGGTCAGGGGCGGCGACAAGATATCCATTCGCTCAAACACAAAAGCTCGACGGCATTTTAGGGAGGGATCAGATTGAAGAATCAGAAATGCAAACCCAGCCAAACGTCATGAAATCATGGAAACTCGAGGCAGGGCAATGGATCGCCTGTGATTCATTGCCGCTCGCGGATCGAGGGTTTCGCTATGGGATGAGTGTGTTTGAGACGATAGCGGTTAGCTCGGGCCGTCCGCTTTTATTTGATGACCATTTGGAGCGCTTGGAGCGGGCCGCGAGAGATGTGGGTGCTGAGTTTTCAGGGTTTCCGGAATTTGATTTTTCTCAAATCAGCACTGGCTTACTGCGGTTTTATTTTACGGCGGGATTGGGCAAGCCCACCGATCCATTTATTGGCAATGTTTATGGGGTTTTTGATGCTGCCGAGGTTGGTTGGAACTTGCCGCCTATTCGTGGCATGACCTGTGCCGCGCCGTATTTGCCGAAGCCCGGTGGATGGAAGTCGGGAAATTACTGGCAAAATGTCGATGCCATGGCGATGGCACAGCGATCCGATTGTGGGGAGGCGTTGCTTTTCAATCCTGCTGGCATGCTGGTTTCTGCGAGCATGGCGAATATCTTTTTAGAAATCGATGGGGCATGGGTTACGCCTTCACGGGAGACCGGAGCGAGGGATGGTGTCGTGCGCGAATGGGCGATGCGCTGCACCGGCGCGCGGGAGGATTTTTTGGAAAGCACCAGTATCGCGCGATGCACCGCCTGTTTTTTGACAAATAGCCGATATGGACTTCGTTCCTTGAGCGAGCTGGATGGCCGTCCGCTGCGCGTTGATATAAGCGGTCTTCAGCAACAATACCGAAATGACGTTTTCCCAGCTTGAGGAGTTTTTAAAAAAGGCTGACAAGGCACTGGCTCTTCGAGGGAAATCCGGCGAGGTATTGCCTGAGGTTTCTGAATCAGCACAGCCCTTTGTGGCTTCTCTTCTTTTGAGAAAAATTCAGGGACGCGCCTGGATTGTTTGCAACGACGTGCGAAGTCAGGAGGACTTTGCTTCCGAGTTGGCGGCATGGTGCTCGAGGGTGCGACTTTTTCCGGACATTGAAATTCCCAATGCCGAGGCGCTGCCTGATGCAGAGACCGAATCCGAGCGCTTGGACCTCCTGCACACACTGGCACGACCCGAAGGCAATGAAGTCGTCGTGATTCATGTAGGTCAGTGGGAGTCGCCGACAACAGCCAAAGACACGATCCTTCAGGAAATGTTTCAACTCCGCCAAGGTGAAAAAATCGCGCTGGAGGAGGTTGTGCAACGTCTGGAGAGTGCGGGCTATGATGCCGCTCCGCATGTAACGGCGCGCGGCCAGTTCGCGAAACGGGGTGGGATTTTGGACATATTTTCTTGGCAGCAACCGCGTCCCGTCAGGCTCGAATGGTTTGATCTCGAAATTGAATCGTTGCGGGAATTTGATCTCGATACGCAGGGATCGGTGGGCCTCATTGAGCAATGTGAAGTTTTTACTGGCCGCACCAGCAAAGCCTTTGGCGTGTTGCGGGATTTTTTACGCAAGGAGGATTCTGTCTTTACGATTGAGCCTGGAGAAGCTTTTGAGGGAATTGGAATCAGCTCCGGCGGCGAACCCAATGCGAAATCGCCGGCATTCTATCCTCCTCCGTTCGCCGATATGGGGGCGGGTGATCTTGTGCTCAATGAGGCCAAGCGTGATCGCTTCTTTAATCAATTGCACAGCTGGACCGCTGATAACTGGACTATCGCCTTCGCGTGTAGCAACGAAGGGGAAGGCGAGCGGTTCCGGGAGTTGGCGTCGGATTTTGATTTTGATTCGCAGAAGTTGGTTTTTCTTACCACGACGGCTACGCGTGGATTTGTGTGCCCGCGCGCCAAACTCGCTTTGCTTGCGGAATCTGAGATTTTAGGTCGTTCGGCGAGTCAGCGGGCGCACCGTGCGGCTTTAAGGCGCGATAGAATGCGGGCAGCCCGCTCGACGATGGATTTTTCAGAGTTTGAGGAAGGCGACCTTGTCGTTCATTTGGACCATGGAATTGGTCGTTACGCTGGACTGGAAAAATCGCCCGATGGCGGAGGAGATGTGCTTGTTCTTGAGTTCGCAAATGATGCCCGCCTTTTTGTGCCGTTGGATCAGGCGTGGCAAGTGGCGCGCTATGTTGGATTGGGGAAAAAATACCCTGATCTTTCCGAGTTGGGCGGAGGGCGTTGGCAAAAGGCCAAAGAGAAAGCGACAGCGGGCATCTATGAATACGCTGGGCGTATGCTGAAGATTCAAGCCGAGCGCGAGACGGCGACGGGTTACGCGTTTGCGCCCGATTCGCACTGGCAGCAGGAGTTTGAACGCTCGTTTCTCTTCACCGAGACGCCCGATCAATTGAAGGCAATCCGGGAAACGAAGGCGGATATGGAATCCTCCCGTGCGATGGATCGCTTGATCTGCGGGGATGTGGGATTTGGAAAAACCGAGGTCGCCATTCGAGCGGCCTTCAAAGCAGTCACTGGCGGTCGGCAGGCGGCAATCATCGCTCCTACAACAGTTCTCGCTCAGCAGCATTTTCAAAACTTTCGCGAACGGATGAGCGAGTATCCGATCACTATCGAGTTGCTGAGTCGTTACCGCACGCAGGCTGAGCAGAAACGCGTCATCAAAGCGTTGGAGGAGGGAGGCGTTGATATTGTAGTGGGAACTCACCGCGTGATTTCCAAGGACGTTTCTTTCAAAAATCTCGGGCTTGTGGTCGTGGATGAGGAGCAGCGCTTCGGTGTGAAACACAAGGATGCCCTCAAAGAAAAATTCCGTCTTGTGGATGTGCTGACTCTTTCGGCGACTCCGATTCCCCGGACCCTCTATCTCTCGCTCATGGGTGCTCGCGACATGTCGGTGATAGAGACGCCCCCGCCAAACAGACTGCCGGTGGAAACGGTCGTCTGCGCCTATGACGAGCGCGTCATCCGTGACGCCGTGAATCGCGAACTTGCACGCGGCGGACAGGTTTATTTCCTGCACAACCGCATTGAATCAATTGAGCGCGTTGCAACCCGCATCGGTGAGCTTTGCAAAGATGCCCGCGTCATTGTGGGGCATGGTCAAATGGAGGAGGGGGAACTGGAAACCGTGATGCAATCCTTCGTGGCCGGCAAAGCGGATGTCCTCGTTTCTACGACAATTATTGAAAGTGGATTGGATATTCCCAATGCCAACACGATCATCATCGATCGCGCCGACCGCTTCGGATTGGCTGACCTTTACCAATTGCGTGGTCGAGTGGGGCGATCCGGCAACAAAGCTTATGCCTATTTGCTTTTGCCGCGTGAGTTGATGGCTGTTGGTTCAGCACGCAAGCGCGTCTCGGCGATCAAACAATACTCGGATCTTGGTTCCGGATTTAAAATTGCCATGCGCGACCTCGAGATTCGCGGGGCGGGCAATCTTTTGGGAACCGAGCAGAGCGGGCACATTATTGCTGTTGGTTTTGACCTCTATTGCAAAATGCTCAAACGCGCCGTGGATGCGGTGAGTGGCCGCAAATCCAGCGGAGGAACAACCGCGCTGCGTTGCGATTTCCTCGTTACAGATGAGGCGGCATTTTTGGAGGCGAGTGACCGCGCCCCGTCGTTTCTTCCTCAATCCTACATTTCTGAACCCCGCATACGCATTGAGGCCTATCGCCGGTTGGCCGAGGTCGGCAGCCTCGAAGAATTGGATCAACTGCGTGCTTCCTGGCGGGATCGCTTTGGGCCTGTTCCTGAAGCTGCGGAAAATGCCCTCACCGCTGCGGCTATCAAACTGGAAGCTTCCAAGCGCAAGATCCCAATGGTGGAGGTGAGGGGAGAAAAGCTTATGCTCACCCGAGGCGGGAATTACATCCTCATCGGGGGACGCTTTCCCCGCTTGACGGCCTCGGATGCGAATTCTAGGCTCTGTGAAGTGTTGAGCTTCCTTCAAAAAATGCAAAGCCGATGAGACGATTCACCTTGGTTCCTTTAATGTGTCTGGCGTCCGCTTTGGTGCCGCTTCCCTTATTTGCACAAAAAGCTGAAGTCATTGATGGCGTGGCAGCCATTGTGAACAACGATGTTATTACGATTTCCCAAGTGCGGGAGTTGATCGGTTCGCGTGAGCGCGCCCTTCGCGAGGCCTACAATGGCCCGGACCTCTTGGAGAAGGTTAAAGAAATGCGCTTGGCCGCCCTCAAGGATTTGGTGGACCGTCAGTTGATTCTTCAGGAATTCCGCAAAATGCAGGATAAAGGCGCCAACATTCCGGACTACGTAATTGATGATCGCATCCAAACGATCATCCGCGAGGAATTTGCCGGCGACCGCGCCGCGTTCGTGCGCACGTTGCAAGCCCAAGGCTACACGCTCAGTCGCTTCAAAGAGATTGAGAAAGACAAGATCATCTATCAGGCCCTTAAGCAGTCAAAAACCAACGACAACGTGGTTGTTTCGCCTAACCAGATTCAGGCGTTCTATAATCAAAACAAGGGATCCTATTCGCTGCCCGAGCAGGTCAAGTTGCGCATGATCATTCTTCGTGAGGGTTCGTCGAGTGATGTTGTTTCCGGATCCAGCAAACAGCAAACGGCCGAAGAAATTCGTAGCAAGATCAAATCGGGAGCATCATTTGATCGAATGGCTCAAATGTATTCGGAGGATGAAAGCACCCGCGACACCGGTGGCGACTGGGGATGGATTGAGCGCAACAGCCTCAACGAAAAATTGACCAAAGCAGCCTTCATGCTCAAGGCCGGGGAGATCAGCCCTGTGATTCGCATTGGGGACTCGCATTACATTCTTCTTGTCGAAGCCCGTAAATCCGCGACAACGAAACCACTTTCCGAGGTGCGTGATGAAATCGAACGCAATCTCATGCAGCAAGAGCGCATGAAGGCTCAGCAACGCTGGATCGATACGCTTCGCCAAAAAGCCTACATCAAAATTCTGACGTAGCATTTCCTGTGTATCCCGCGTCATTTTTGGAAACAAAATGTTCCGCGTTTGTATCAAGAATCCGGTTGTCTCTGCTGTCTAATTAGACGCTATCATTTTTGAAGATGACCAACCAAAAACCTCCGCAGGAAAATAAGGCTGAAACGGGGAGTTCCGTTGGGGCGTTGGTTCTCAAAGTGGTTCAGATTTTAGTAACGCTGGGTCTGCTTGGGTGGCTTTTTCATGATCCGGATCGGAGGTTGGCGATGGTCAATGCGCTCGCTCAAGCCGATTGGCGTTGGCTTCTTGCTGCCTTTGCAGCAGCCGGTGCCTGTGAGTTTTTTGGGATTATTCGCTGGCAGTTGTTTCTTCAGATGCTTCATGTGAACGTCCCGTTGGCTGAAACAACGCGTCTCTTTTTTATTGGAGCCTTCTTTAATCAATTTCTTCCCGGAACGACCGGAGGGGATGTGGTGAGGGTGGTTTATTTGATGCGCGAACATCCCGAGCACCGCACAGCGGGATTTCTCAGTGTGGCCGTGGATCGTTTGTTGGCGGTGCTGGTGCTGGTCGCCATGGGCTTGGCCTTTGCTTGGACGCGCTCTGCATGGTTTGCGCAAAGTATGGCGGTGGGAAATACGATGAAAATTTTTGCCTGGATTCTTTTTATCATGGGCGGCGGGTTGGCGGCCTCGTTTTTTTTAACCAAGCGCCATCTCATTGAGCGTTTGCCTGCCCGCTTGCCGTTTCGCGAGCAGATCGTGAAACTTTCAACCCTCTGGCAACTCTGTATTGAAAATCGCCGCGAGGCTTTGCTGGGATCGCTCTACACGGTTCCCATGTTGGTGAGCTATTTTGCCGCTTTTTACTTTGTGGCGCAGGCCTTCAAGACACAAGTGGGCCTGTGGGATATGATGTCGATTATGCCGTTGGTGACCGCCGTTTCCTCCCTGCCGCTGAGCCTCAATGGCATCGGTGTTCGCGAGGCGCTTTTTGAGCAATTGCTTTTGCAACTTTGCAACGTGTCGCCGGGCGCAGGGGTGCTTATTTCCATCACAGGAATGGTTGTTTATCTTGTTTGGGGGCTGCCGGGAGGCTTGTTCTACCTCATGCGCAAACGCAGGGATGCTGCCCGATGAATTCCTGGTTTTCCTTCAGCCTTCCCGATTTTTGCTATGCGTTTTTGAGCGTTCTCCTCGAGGGTGTGCCGTTCATCCTTTTGGGGACTCTTCTTTCGGGATTGATCGACCAATTCCTGCCTTCACGAGTGATGACGCGTTTTCTTCCGCGTAATAAATTTCTCGGGATTTGCGCCAGCGCCGCTCTGGGGCTTGTTTTTCCGATGTGTGAATGCGGGATCGTGCCGGTGATCCGGCGTTTGATTGCCAAAGGCCTGCCTGTCTCCAATGGCGTGGCCTACATGCTCGCGGCTCCCATTGTGAATCCAATTACAGCCATCAGCACCTATGCCGCCTTTCGAGGCCAGGGTGCCATGGAGTTCACCGCGTTGCGTCTTGGCTTGGGATTCTTTGTTTCGGTAATCGTTGGGTTGGCTGTTCACAATCTGTCAGTCGGCAAAGTGCTGAAAAAAGACGTGCTTGAAACAATCATGCTTTCGGGGGATTCATCGGCCGCTGGAGGTTCTCAACCGCTCGGCCGAAGGTTCGTGGCGGCGATGGAGTCGGGCATCCGGGATTTCCTCGATGTGATGGTCTATTTTATCATCGGCGCTGGAGTGGCTTCGGTCTTTGGAACGGCACTGAATCATGAAGTTCTTCTTCCGCTCTCGCTGAAAGATTGGATCGCTGTGCCATCAATGATGGGCCTTGCCGGAATTTTGGCCCTGTGCAGTTCCTCGGATGCCTTCATTGCCGCAACCTTTGTAACGTTCCCTGCTGTGGCAAAACTCGCGTTTCTTGTTTTTGGACCAATGATGGATCTGAAACTTCTGTTCATCTACAGCGCGGTTTTCACCCGGAAATTTGTAGTGTGTTTGGCGCTGGGGCTCTTTGTTCTCATCGGTCTCCTTTGCCTGAGGCTTTCTGTGATTGGTCTATGAAGGCGTTGATTTCTCGATTTGCAGCTTCTGGCGTCCTTATGATCTGGGGCGTTATTCTTGTATATTTCAAGCTCTCGGGACGCGTGGCCTCCTATCTGCATCCTTCTTTTCATCTGTTTATCCTTATATCGGGAATCATCCTGATCCTGCTTTCTGCCGTGCTCTTGTTGACGTTGCCAGAGGCATCTCCAGCGGATGGTTATAGCTCGCGAGGCTTTTTCTCAGGCGGGGCGTTATCGTTTTTGGTTTTAACCATTCCTCTGTTGGCCTCGACCGGCATTTCTCAAAGCCGCTTCGGAGTCACTGCTCTAATGAATCGCGGTTTGGTGGATAACATAAGCGGACTCCCAGGTTTCACTCCGCCTGTTGATCCAGCATTGCCGAGGCAGGATGGTTCGGTGGGCGAGGGGACGCTGATGGATCCTTCAGCCTATCTCAAAAAGAATGCCGAGGGTTTTATCAAAGCCGAGACGGTGGATCTTCTTTACGCCGCCACGGACGCACCGATGCGTTCGGATTTTGAAAATAAAGATGTTGAAATTATCGGTCAATTCATGCCGGCTAGAACTCGAAACCCTGCGGGCAATCGATTCAATCTCGTGCGTCTTTTTATGATGTGCTGTGCAGCGGATGCGCGCCCAGTGGCTTTGACAGTTCAGACCGCAACGCCAATAGATTTCCCAGAGATGACTTGGGTCAAAGTGGTTGGCAAGGCCACATTTCCGGTCGAGGGTGGACGTCACACGCCCGTTGTCATGGCTCAATCCGTCAAGGAGACTGAACCACCCAGAGAATCCTTCATTTATTAAAGTATGAAAAAAATCCTAACGATCATAAGTTCGCTATTCCTCTCGCTTCTATCAGCCTCCGCTGACTTTCAAGGAGCATGGATTGCAACCGTTCATAACATCAACTTTCCGTCCGCAGAGGGGCTTTCGATGGATGTTCAAAAAGCTCAGGCGGTCCGCTTGCTCGATGCCGCAAAGAATGCGGGGCTGAATGCCGTGTTGTTGCAGGTGAGGCCGGAAAGTGACGCGCTCTACGCATCGGAGTTGGAGCCATGGAGTCGCTTTCTCACTGGCACTCAGGGGCAATCTCCGGGCTATGATCCTTTGGCCTTTTTTACGGCGCAGGCTCGTCAGCGCGGAATTGAAGTCCATGCATGGATCAATCCCTACCGTGCCGCAGCAAACGCCTCGCATGCGCGTTCGGCAAATCATATCACTCGGCGGTTCCCTCAATACACTTACAAAATTGGAACGGTTCTCTACATGGATCCGGGTGCTCCCGAAGTGCGGCGGCACATCAACAATGTCGTTCGGGATCTTGTTTCCCGCTACGACATCGCCGGCGTTCATCTGGATGACTATTTTTACCCTTACCCCACGGAGAAAGGTGGTTTACCAAATTTTCCTGATGACAGAACTTATGCGGCCTATCGTTCGACCGGCGGCAATTTGTCGAAACCGGATTGGCGGCGAAGCAATGTAAATGCTCTCATTCGGGAGTTGAGTCAGACCGTCCACGCCGCACGTCCCGGGTTGAAGTTTGGTGTCAGTCCTTTCGGAATCTACACAAAAGGCGCTCCGGGTGATGTCAAAGTGGGGGTTGATCAATACAACGAACTTTTTTCAGACCCCGTGGCGTGGATGCGCGCGGGTTGGGTTGACTACCTCGCGCCGCAGCTTTATTGGCGGGATGGTGGTCCGCAAAGTTTCTCCTCACTCCTCCGCTGGTGGCGCAGTCCTGCCGCCAATCCGCGCGGTGTGCCCATTCTTCCTGGCATTGCGGTGGATCGCATGAGCTCCCATGGTTGGCCTTCGGATGAAATTCATCGCCAACTCAAATTGGAAAAAACAATAACTCCGAGGCCTCAGGGCGGGTTCCTTTTATGGAATATTGCAGCGCTTGCCAAAAATACAAAAGAGGTCGTTTCGTTCGTTCGGGTGGAGTGACCAGAATCAAACGCTCCAGCGACAAAATGAAAAAACTTAATGTCTGCGTTTGACACCTGTGTCGAATTTGTCCACACTGCCCGACTCTCAATCAATCACGATGAAAACATACTCAGCTAAATCCGAAGAGGTGAAGCGCAACTGGTGGGTCATTGACGCTGCCGGCCAGCCTCTCGGCCGCGTTGCGGTTAAAGCCGCCGATTTGCTTCGCGGAAAAAACAAAGCCATCTTCACGCCTCACGTTGACACCGGCGATTTTGTTGTCGTTGTCAATGCTTCTAAAGTCGCCATCGGCGGCAAAAAAGAAGTTGCCAAAACTTACATGAGTTTCTCCGGTTATGTTGGTGGTCACAAATCCGAGACGTTCCGCGCACGCCGTGAGCGCCGTCCCGAGTTGCTCATCGAGCGCGCTGTTCGTGGAATGATCCCGCACAACCGCCTTGGCCGCGCTCTCTACGGAAAACTGAAAGTTTACTCCGGTGGTGAGCACCCGCACATTGCACAGAACCCACAACCAGCCTGATCCCGAATCGCATGACCAAAGCAGAATCCATCCAAGCCACAGGGCGTCGCAAAACATCCGTTGCTTCCGTTCGCATGAACTCCGGTTCCGGCGCTATCAAAGTCAACGGTCGTGATTTTACCGATTACTTCACCAGCATCTCGGTGCAAAACCAGATCCTCCGTCCGTTGGAGATCGCCAATGCCGTTCATTCTTATGATCTTGCCGTGAAAACCTGCGGCGGTGGAATCAATGGACAAGCTGGTGCCCTTCGTTTGGCAATCAGCCGCGCTCTTCTTCAAGTTGACGAAGCACTTCGCCTCCCGCTCAAGCAAGAAGGTCTCCTCACACGTGACCCTCGCATGAAGGAACGTAAAAAGCCCGGTCAACCCGGCGCTCGCAAGCGCTTCCAGTTCTCGAAACGCTAAGTTTTTCGAACTTACAAAATACCTTACAGAGGGGTCGGCAACGGCCCCTCTTTTTTTATCCCTCGGCCCTTTAAAATTCAATCCAGTCGCAATCTCTGGAAACAATTTCGTTACAATAAGAAAACTTCTTGTCTTTGTTGGGTCAAAGTTTTTTTATCGGGTGAAATTCGATCCGAATTCAAGTCGTTCCGTTTATTTAGGGTTTCAATTTGATGGTGAAGCTCGCTTGATTTCTAATAAATACCTATAATGGCCCAAGATAAGCTTTCAAGTTTCAATCAAGCGGTAGATATCCATTCCCGCTTTGGTGTCGAATTGGCATTTGTCATTCCAAACGAAAATGTCGGCATCCTTCCGATCAATGGTTTGTTCATGGATTTGGAGGATTGCTTTCAATCGGGTGCTCCGGATTTGTTGGTGAACGGAATCGCTGTCGCCCGCGAATGGTTGAATCAGATTTTGGATGGTTCCGGAATATTCTCCGAAAGTAACATTAATAATTTTAACGAGTGGCACGGTTGGTTCGGGGAGGCTCTTCTGGCCTGGGAACAAGAAAAGCCACTCCCTGCGCATCCCAACTCATGGGGCTCCGTTGCGAAGGTTGTGGTGAATGTGCCTCCCAAGACCGAGGAAGTTAAATCCGAATCCGTAGAGGATGCCGCAGAGACAGAGGAAAGGGCCGTCGTTTTAAATCTCAAGGACGATGCTGAGTTGCTCAATGAATTCCACGGTGAGTCTGTCGAGCTCCTGCAAAATATCGAGCAGGGCTTGTTGGTTCTTGAGGACAACCCCACTGATTCCGGAACGATCAATTCGATCTTCCGTGCGTTCCACACTTTCAAAGGAGCTGCCGGTTTTCTTCGCCTCATGGCGATGCAGGATTTGGCCCACGACCTTGAGTCCCTCCTTGATGCCGCTCGGCAATCGAAGCTGCGAATCACAACGCCGATTATCGACATCATCCTTGCTGGTTCGGATGCCCTTAAAAATTACACCCATCAAATTGGGCATCAGCTCAAGGGAACAAATGCCGGCAAGCCGATTGTTGTTCCCACAAGCAAACTGATCCTTCGTGTCCGAGCCGCATTGAATGGCGAGGTTCTTCCTGAAAAAGAACCAGAGGCCCCTGCGCCGCAAGTTCCCGAAGCTCCGAAAGAACCTGCTCCCAAAAAAGAGCAGGCCGAAAAATCAAAGTTAATCATCCGTTTGCCGCAACCATCGCAAAATGCGGTGACGGTTAATGTCACCCATTTAAACCCGACGCCTGCAGCTTCCAAGGAACCGGTTAAAGAACAGAGCTCAGGCTTTGTAAAACTCGACACAGCGAAGCTGGATGCGCTTATCGACCTTGTCGGTGAGTTGGTCATCGCTCAGTCGATGGTCGTTCAGGATCCTTCGATTCAGAGTTTGGACAGCCGGACGCTCGCCCGCAGCCTGCGTCAGCTCAGCCGCACCACATCCGAGCTCCAGCGCAACGCGATGTCTCTCCGAATGGTTCCTGTGCGGGCTGCTTTCCAGAAAATGACGCGCCTCGTGCGAGATATTGGCGCGCAGCAAAAAAAGCAGGTGCAACTTCTTCTCGAAGGAGAGGAGACGGAACTGGATCGCAATATCGTCGAAAAACTCGGAGACCCGCTTGTTCACATGATTCGCAATGCCGTGGATCATGGTTTGGAATCACCTCAAGAGCGAGTCGCTAACGGCAAGCCTGCACTCGGCACCGTGCGCCTTTCTGCCTCCCATCAACGCGGCGGTATTCTCATCCGGATCCAGGATGATGGTCGTGGATTGAATGCCGACAAGATTCTCGCCAAGGGAATCGAGCGTGGATTGGTTGCTCCAAATGCCGAACTCACCGAGTCGGAAATTTACAATCTCATCTTCATGCCTGGTTTCTCAACCGCTGAGGCGATCACGGATCTCTCGGGGCGCGGTGTGGGCATGGATGTCGTGAAGCGGAATATCGAAAGCCTGCGCGGGAAAGTCGAAATCTCATCCGTTCTCGGAAAAGGGTCCTCCTTCACCATTCTCCTGCCGCTGACACTGGCAATCATCGACGGCTTGCTTGTTGGCGTGGGCAACGACCGTTACATCATCCCGACGATTTCCGTCCGTGAATCGTTCCGCCCGAAACCCGGTATGGTTACAACGATCCATGAACGCGGGGCGGTGGTAAGCGTTCGCGGAAAACAAACGCCCGTCCTCCGCCTTGGGCAGTATCTCGGCACCTCGGGGATCAAAGCAAAAACCGATGACGAGGGTATCATTATCGTTGTCGAATCCGGCGATGCCATGCGCGGTCTTCTGGTGGATGAACTCATCGGCAAGCAGGAGGTCGTCATCAAGAGTCTGGGAGAGACCTTCAAGAATCAGAATCTCCTTGCCGGGGCCGCAGTGCTTGGAGACGGCGCTGTTGGCCTGATTCTCGACGTCGACACCCTCGTTAAGCTTTAAAAAATCCTATCACCCATGCACCCCAACTCAAAACAATGAGCACACTCGCAACCACCGAAACAAAAACCAAATCCGGGCGCTACCTGACATTCAGCCTTGGAAAAGAATCCTACGGCATTCCGGTCCTCAATGTCCGTGAAATCATCCGCCTCTGCCCGATCACTCCCGTGCCCAGAATGCCCACCCACATCAAAGGTGTGATCAACCTGCGTGGAACGGTGATTGCCGTTCTCGACCTGCGCGCGAAATTTCAACTCGCTATGGGGGACTATGGTGACCGTGCCTGCATTATTGTTGTTCAACTCAACGGTCCAGAGGGATCCAAGACCCTCATGGGAGCCATAGTGGATGCTGTCGAGGAAGTCGTTCAACTCAATGACGAGTCCATCGAACCCGCGCCAGACTTCGGCGGTTCACCCGACACGCAATACATCATGGGGGTCACCACTTCGACGGGATCAGTCAAGACGTTGCTCGATATTGAAAAAATCTTTTTGGATGACGCTTCGATTGCACGCGCGTTGCCCGATGGCTCAGCACGGGAGGGCAATCACATGCAAGTGACTCTCGAGCAGGGCAACAAACAGAAGGTTCTTGCTTAATCATCCTCGATCAAAAGCGTTTCTCAGACTCAAAAAAAACCCAACAAAAAACAAACACCATGAATAATTGGACCATCGGACGCCGGATCAACGCTGGCTTTCTCGTCGTATTAGTAATCACAGTAGGTCTCGGTCTTTTTTCCATTGTTCGGTCAATAGGCCTGAAGAAAAACATCTTGGACTTGGGCGAAAATATTATTCCCAGCATTGAGTTACAGTCTCAAATGATCTTTGAAGTGCAGCAAAAAATGATCTGCGTTCAGCAGTTGAACGACAACGTTTCCCATCTGCGCCGCACCGATATCACCAGAGAACTCAACGCCGCCACCGAGAAAACCGTTGAACTAATCAAGAAATATGAACCTCTGATCGTTGACGCCAAAGATCGGGCTTGCTGGGTGGCTGCCAAAGAGACCAATGAAGTGTTTACCGCCGCAATCAATAGAGCGATTGAATTGATCGCTGCAGATGATGCCGTGGAACTCTCCAAACACTTCCAGAGTGTTCTTGATCCAGCTTTTGATAAGGCACTCAAGGCGTTGAAGGAAGGTATGGATTACAATATGGAATTAGGCGATAAGCATGCCAGTGAAGGTAAACACAACGCCCAGTCCTCGATTCTCTTCATTATCATCGCCACCGTTGTAGCGATCCTGATTGCCGTTACCATCACTTGGCAGGTCACAAGCACGACCAACAAAGCCCTGCAAGAACTCGCTGCCAACCTTGATCGTGGCGCGTTGCAGACCGCCTCGGCAGCCCGTCAGGTTTCGATGGCCAGCAACCAACTTTCCTCTGGTTCGAGTGAGCAAGCCTCCTCCGTCGAAGAGACGAGCTCGTCGTTGGAAGAAATGTCGAGCATGATCCGCTCTACTGCGGAAAACGCTCAAAAAGCCAAGGCCCTCGCCACCGAGGCCCGTGCTGAGGCGGACGCCGGCACAAACATCATGAGCGAAATGATGGAAGCGATGAAGGCGATCGATACTTCAAGCGCCGAGGTTGCCAAAATCGTCAAAAACATCGACGAAATCGCCTTTCAAACAAACATTCTGGCTCTCAATGCCGCCGTTGAGGCCGCCCGTGCCGGTGAGGCTGGTGCTGGGTTTGCCGTGGTTGCGGATGAAGTTCGCTCGCTGGCTCAACGCAGTGCCGCTGCAGCTAAGGAAACCGCTGAAAAAATTGAGGCCGCCATTGCCAATAGCCGCAGTGGTTCGGCTTGTTCGACGAAGGTCGGCGAATCTCTCAAGCATATTGCGGATAAGGTGACTTCCACCGATGCGCTTGTTGCTGACATTGCCACCGCCGCCACCGAGCAGGCTCAAGGCATCCAACAAATCAACAATGCAATGAGCCAGATGGACAAGGTCACTCAAGGCAATGCAGCCAGCGCGGAAGAAAGCGCCAGCGCCGCCGAGGAACTCGATGCTCAGGCCGAGACCATGAAGGATCTTGTTGCCCAACTTCGCAACTTGGTCGGCGGTGCCTCCACTATCTTAGAAGTTGCAACCCCTGCCCGTGCGAAAACATCGCACCATTCGCAGCCGGTTTCTCGTTCCGTAGCCAGTCGTGCAATTCCAATGCCGGAAGACACAACTTCCCGCAGCGTAAACAACGACGACTTCCGTAATTTTTGATCGGCCAAGATCGTTTAGTAGCCAGCACAATGAATTCCAGTCAGGAAACCACCCTGTCGGCAGAAGCTTACAGGGTCATTGTGGATTTGGTCTACGAGCACAGCCGCATCAAACTTGGTAATGACAAGCAGGCTCTTCTGTCGAGTCGACTCGGCAGGCGCGTGCGTCATTTGGGGCTTTCGTCTTTCGATGAATACTGCGCGGTCCTTCGCTCGCCACGTTCCAGCGATGAGATCGGTCAACTCATTGATCTCATCTCCACAAACCATACGCGGTTTTATCGGGAACCGGATCATTTTCAGTTTCTCACCGAAAAAATTCTGCCGCGTTTGCTGCCCCAGTTGACCGCTCGTCGCGCTGGGTTGCGGATCTGGTCGGCGGCATCTTCCTCGGGCGAGGAGCCCTATACGCTCGCCATTGTTTTAGCGGAATATCTGAGGGCCTATCCTGCCATTGAGTGGCAGATCTGCGCTTCCGACATCTCCACGCGTATGCTGGAGGCTGCCCGGGACGGCATTTACAGGATGGAAACATTGGAGTCCGTTCCGCCCGATTTGCTCAAGCGCTACTTTCAGAAGGGCGTCGGCCCGCAGGAAGGAAAGTGCCGCGTCAAAAGCGAACTGCGCGACAAAATCCGCTACGAACGGATTAACCTCTTTCAAGATGAATATCCCATCCCGCATAATCAGCATGTGATCTTTTGCCGGAATGTAATGATTTACTTTGATGTTCCTTCGCGGGAACAAGCAGTCAAGCGGCTCACGCGCCATTTGGCCCCGGGAGGATTTCTGATCGTGGGGCACTCGGAGAGCCTCATGGGCATTTCGCACGGCCTTCAATCCGTAAGACAGGGGGTCTATCAAAAACCATGAGGCCAGCGAAAAAAATCCGCGTTCTCGTTGTGGATGACTCCGCGTTGGCGCGGCGAGCCATTTCCGATGCCTTGGCCCGTGATCCGGAGATCGAGGTTGTCGGCGGCGCGGAGGATCCTTATGCCGCCCGTGAAAAAATTCTCGCCCTGGAGCCGGATGTTATCACTCTCGACCTCGAGATGCCCCGCATGGACGGGCTCACCTTTTTAAAGATTCTTCAAGAACACCATCCAATCCCTGTGGTTGTGGTGAGTTCGCTCACGCAAGCTGGTTCCGATAAAGCCATGGAGGCAATGAAGGCCGGAGCGGTCGATGTTCTGGGCAAGCCGGCCGGTGGGCGGAACATGGTGGAGATGGCGAATACGCTGGCCTACCATGTCAAGGGCGCTGCTCGCGCCCGTCGCCGTTCTCGCGTGGAGAAACAAGAAAGCCCGATTGTTTCGGCGTCTCCAGCCAGCGTGGCCCCATTTTCTCCGCGCCGGGTTATTGTCATCGGATCCTCGACCGGTGGTGTGGAAGCGCTGCGTTACCTTCTGCCGCGATTGCCAAACGGCCTGCCTCCGATTGTCGTGGTGCAACATATCCCTGCGAATTTTTCCAGAATCATGGCCCATCACTTGAACGAGCTTTGTCCATTTGCGGTGCGCGAGGCCACGGATGGCGAGGAACTCAAGTCTGGCAACTGCTTGGTCGCCCCGGGGGATTTTCACCTGGCACTGGTTCCCTTTGGCATGGGCTACAAAGTTCGCCTCGCGCAGTCCCCTCCGGTGCATCATTGCCGTCCTGCTGTGGATATTCTTTTCCGTTCGGCAGCGACCCATGCAGGTTCGCACGCTGTCTCCGTCCTTTTAACTGGAATGGGCGTCGATGGCGCGATGGGGATGAAGGAACTTCAATCCGCTGGCGCCGAGACCATGGCCGAGTCGGAAGAAAGTTGTGTCGTCTTTGGAATGCCGCAGGCCGCCATCCGCCTTGGCGCAGCGAACCAAGTTCTCCACCTCTCTCAGATGCCGCAGGCGATTCTTTCGGCGATCAATACCAAACAGCAAAGGAACTCATGACAATTTCGACACATCTTGCCGATAGTCTTGCTGACGTCGCTGGGCGCTCGCTCAAGGAGGTTTTCACCAAACAACTCCGTCTCACTTTGGAGACATGCAGCGAGGAGTCGGATCATTTCGACGCGCAAACGCTTCATGCCTCCCTCTCGATCACCGGGGAGCGACTCAAGGGATCCGTGCTCCTTCAGGTTTCGGAATCCTTCGCCGCAAAAGCCACGAAAATTTTTCTCGGCTGCGAAGGCGAGGGGGATGAAATCCGAGACGTCACCGGCGAGATTTGCAACATGGTTTCGGGTCGGGTAAAAAGTGAACTCACCGCAGCCGGATTCTCAGGTATTCTTGGCACTCCCACCGTGACCTGCGGGTCCCGCATCGCTTTGCGCGAGACGCCAGGGGCGGAGTTGTGCCGCACCGAGTGGGTCTGCGGAACCGACCACATCAATCTTCAAATTCTCATCATTATCCAGCCATGAACCTTCCGAAAATCCTCAGCGTTGATGATAGTAAAACGATTCGCATGATGCTGAAGCGATTGTTTCGCCCTTTTCATTGCGAACTCTTCGAGGCTGGCGACGGTCAGGAGGGATTAACCATCGCCACCGCAGAAAAACCAAACCTGATCGTTTTGGATTACAATATGCCCGTGATGGATGGAGTGACGATGTTGCGCCACATGCGAGACAATCCCGAACTCAAGCGAACCCCAGTGATTATGCTGACTGCGGAGGACAGTGCCGAGATCATCTCCACGGTCGCCCGACTTGGAGTTCGCGACTATGTAATAAAACCCTTTGAAGAAGATCAGTTGCTCTCCAAGATTGGGCGCATCGTGACTCTTGAACGCAAACCGGAACTTGAGTAAATCCAAACCAACCACCCCACAAAAACCATGAGCAATACCCTTTCTCCCACTGAAGATTCCTTGTTGGATATCAAACCCGAAGAGGTTGCTGAGTCTCTTAAAAAAGCCGAGGTCTTGGTTGTTGATGACAGCCGTTTGATGCGAATGGTTCTGACCAGAGCCCTCAAAGACCTTGGATTTACGCATGTCTACGAGGCGGTGGATGGTCGCGACGCGATTAACAAACTTTTGGAAAAGTCCTACGACCTCATGCTTCTGGATATGGAAATGCCGGAGATGAATGGCATCGAAGTTTTGACCGCGATGAATCTCGATCCTCGCCTGAAGGGGATTCCCACCATCGTCATCTCAGGGAATGAACAAATTGATCTCGTTGTTCAGTGCATTGAAGCTGGCGCGGAGGATTATTTGATCAAGCCGCCGAATCCGACTCTCCTGCGCGCGCGCGTCACAACATCATTGGAAAAAAAACGTCTCCGCGATTTAGACAAATTACGATTCGCGCAGATCCAGGCGGAAAAAGAACTCGTCGAAATCGAAAAGGAAAAATCCGAGCGTTTGCTTCTCAACATTCTGCCGGGAACAATCGCCGGACGCCTCAAAGGCGGAGAGAAGACGATTGCGAATGGCCACCAGACAGTGTCTGTGATGTTCGC